>CAYNWX010000021.1:0-6751 GCA_964401005.1 uncultured Natronohydrobacter sp. | reverse complement strand
TGCACCCCGCCCCCGGCTAGATACAGGCCCGATACCTTCGTGCGCGCTGTGGGCCGTTGAAACGTTGCGCGCGCACCGTTCGGTGATAGCCCGTAAAGTGCCCCCTGGCTGTGCGGAAACAGCGCCGCGAACTCCGCCGGTGTTGTCAGGCTGCCCGACATGGGGCGCGGGGTCAGATGCAGGCCGAAGCGCGCCAAGCGGTCGAAGGGATGGGTTTGACATGATGGCTCTTTCTCGGCTTTGCCTTGCGCGGGCGCGTTGAGGATGAATTGAAACCGTTCCGGTCCTTGCGGCGTGTCGCCCGATGCGCGGTCTTGGGCGCAGACATAGATGGTCGGGTCTTGTGGTGTGCGGTTCTGGGCAAGCGGGGTGAATTCTGACGCAGGATCATCGGCGAAGAACAGCGTGTGATAGGCCAGCGCATCGCGTCCCAGTCCTTGGGGTGCGACTTCGGCGGCAAAGGTCCAGACGCGCGCCGACAGGCTGCGCGGATGGGTTTGTGCCGGTTTCGGGGCTTTGGCCGGTTGGTCCAGCAGGAAGGGCAACGCCGCCGGGTCGCCGTTGAAGATGATCTGGCCGCAAGAGATGCGGCTGCCATCGGCCAGATGCAGACCGGTCGCACGACTTTTCGTGGTCATGATGCGGGCGACAGGGGTGTTCAGCCGCAATGTGCCGCCCAAACGTTCGAACAAAGCCGCCAAAGCCTGCGCCAGTCGCGCCATACCGCCTTGGACCGCCCAGACCCCCGCCGCCTCGGCCTGCCAGACCAGCCCCAAAACGGCCGGGGCGAGCAGCGGGTTGCCGCCGACATAGGTGGCATAGCGCCCGAAGAGCTGGCGCAAATGTTGGTCGGACAGGCGCGCGCGCAGCATCTGGTCCAACGACCGGCCCGGCACCAGCCAAGGCAGGGTTGCGGGCGCGGCCAAAGCTGCGCGGCCCGATGCTAGAATGCCGGGCCGAGGCGCGCGCATGATCGGTGCGTCAAAAGCCTGAAACAGCGCGCGGGTTTCGGCGCTGAAGCGGTCGAAATCACGTGCGGCGCGGGTACCGAAGGCAGCGGCAATCGCGGCGCTGTTTTCTGCCGGGTCATGCGTCAGGTCCAGCTTCGTGCCATCGGCCCAGTAATGGCGGGCCAGAACGGGCAGGGGGGTCAGCGTCAGGTGATCCTCGACCGCCGTTCCTGCTGCCGCAAACAGATCGTCCAGCACGTCGCGCAGGGTCAGCACAGTTGGCCCGGCATCAACCGGGCCTGCTTCTGATGGCACCACGCGCATCTTGCCGCCGGGCCAGCCATGCGCCTCGAAGATCGTGACAGCGCGGCCTGCGGCGGCCAGCCGGATACCCGCGGCCAAGCCACCCATCCCGGCGCCGATGATGGCGATGCTGTTGTCTTCAAGGGTCATGTCAGGAATTCTTGACTCTTTGTGCAAAACTGTCCAGTGTAATTTACACATACATGTCTAATTTGTCTGACATACACAGCGAAGGGAGGTCGCCATGGACCTGAGCCACCGAATCGACCGTGCGATGAGTGCCGCGATTTCCCGCGCGCAAGGCGCAAGCCAGCCAGAGGGCGCAGTGCCCGGGCGTTTGGCGGCTGCGTTGAATTATGCCGTCACACCCGGTGGCGCGCGTATCCGCCCCACGATCTGCCTGTCGGTCGCCAAAGCCTGCGGCGATGATCGCCCCGCACTAGCCGATTCGGCGGCGATTGCTCTGGAACTGATCCATTGCGCCAGCCTTGTGCATGACGATTTGCCCGCCTTCGACAATGCCGATTTCCGGCGTGGCAAGCCGACAGTGCATCTGGCCTTTTCCGAACCCCTGTCGGTGTTGACCGGCGATAGCCTGATTATCGCGGCCTTTGACGAACTTGGCCGCGCCGAGGATCGTGACGCCGCGCGCGCGTTGAAGCTGGTGCGTTTGTTGGCGCGCCATACGGGCATGCCGCACGGCATCTGCGCGGGGCAGGGCTGGGAGAGTGAAGCCAAGGTTGATCTGCGCGCCTACCACATGTCGAAAACCGCTGCCCTGTTCGTCGCGGCCACCCAGATGGGGGCGCTCGCCGCGGGGCAAGACCCGGAACCTTGGGAAGAACTGGGCGCCCGCATTGGCGAGGCGTTCCAAGTGGCCGACGATTTGCGCGATGCCCTTTATGATGAGCAAGCCTTGGGCAAACCCGCCGGGCAGGACGTGGCGAATGCGCGCCCTTCGGCCGTAGAAGAACTGGGCGTGCAAGGGGCCATCAAGCATTTGCAAGACATCCTGTCGGGCGCGATTGCGTCCATCCCGTCTTGCCCCGGCGAAGGGCAATTGGCGCAACTTGTCCGGCTTTATGCTGAACGCATGACCCCTGTCGCGCCGGTGCGGGTGTAAAACATGTCTGACATGACCGCCCCCGATCAGCCCTTCCGCCCGGTGGGGCTGGTCAACCGGCTGGCGGCTTCGCCCCGGTTTCAGGCGTTTTGTGCGCGGGTGCCGGGATTGCGCGGCATTGCCCGAACCGAGGGCGCGGCGCTGTTCGACCTGATGCAAGGCTTTGTCCAAAGCCAGATGTTGACCGCTCTGGTGGAATTGCGCGTGCTTCATATGCTGGCCGATGGGCCTGCCTCGCCCGAGGCTTTGGCGCAGCGCGCAGGTGTTCCGGTCGAGCGTATGGCGATTCTTGCGCAAGCGGGCGCGGGCATGGGCGTGATGGTGCGGCGCGGGCAGAAGTTTAAACTGTCGCGCCGTGGTGCTGCCTTCCTTGGTGTTCCCGGACTGGCCGATATGGTCCGCCATCACTCGGTTCTGTATAAAGACCTGACCGATCCGGTCGCCTTTATCCGGGGCGAAACCGACCCCGATCTGGCGCGGTTCTGGCCCTATGTCTTTGGCGCGACCGGCCCGATGGACCCGGATGTGGCCGCGCGCTATTCGCGGCTGATGACCGACAGTCAGGGCATTGTCGCGCAAGATGCTTTGCGCATGGTGGACCTGAAAGATGTGAAGCAGCTTTTGGACATTGGCGGCGGCACGGGCGCGTTCTTGCGCGCGGTGCGGGCGCATTATCCTGACATCGCGTTGGTGCTGTTCGACCTGCCCGATGTGGTGGCTGGGGCCGCGCTGCCCGCCGATGTGGCCCGTCATGGCGGGTCCTTTCGCAGCGATCCCCTGCCCATGGGCGCGGATGCGATCAGCCTTGTGCGGGTGCTCTATGATCATGCGGATGAGACGGTCGCGGCGCTGCTCGCCAAGGTCTATGCCGCGCTGCCGCCCGGTGGCCGCGTACTGATCATCGAACCGATGTCGGGCGGCACGAAACCCGACCCGCAGACCGATGTGTATTTCGCGGTTTACACTTTGGCCATGCAAACCGGGCGCACGCGCTCGGGCGCCGAAATTGCCACGATGCTGGCAAAAGCCGGTTTTACCGGCATTTCCCGGCCAAAAGCCGCCCGTGCCTATGTCACGGGCGTTGTTGAGGCGCGCAAACCGGCATTGCCCAAAGATCGGGCAAAATAACTGTCAATAAAGATTGACAGTAGGGCCTGTATCAATAAGATTACACATAAGGCCGAGTCACCTGATCGTGAAAGTGCCTAGACCGAAAGACCAAGGACCAGACGTGCAGACACAGGCCATCATCCTTTCCGCCCCCCGCCAGCTTTCGCTGGGCAAGGTCGAATTGACTGCGCCGGGCCCGCAGGATCTGGTTATCCGCGTCGATCATTCGGGCGTGTCCACGGGCACCGAAAAGCTGTTCTGGACCGGCGACATGCCGCCCTTTCCCGGCATGGGCTATCCGCTGGTTCCGGGCTACGAGGCATGTGGCGAAGTCATCGAAGCCGGGGTCGAAAGCGGCTACCGGGCAGGCGAGCGGGTGTTCGTGCCCGGTGCCAATTGCTTTGCCCCGAGCGAAACCGGCCCGGTTTTCGGGTTGTTTGGGGCCGCGTCCCGGCATCTGGTCAGCAATGCGTCGCGTGTCACCCGCGTGGACAATGCCATGGGGGCAGAGGGCGCGCTTTTGGCGCTGGCCGCGACTGCGCGCCATGCGATTGCCGCACCCGCCGCCACCATGCCCGATCTGATTATTGGCCATGGTGTGCTGGGCCGCTTGATGGCACGCATTGCCATCGCCATGGGCGCGCCTGCACCCACCGTTTGGGAAATCAACCCAAAACGCGCCACCGGGGCAGAGGGATATAATGTTCTGCACCCCGATACCGACACGTTCCGCGACTACAAGGTCATCATGGATGCCTCTGGCGCCGAAGGACTGCTGGACAGCCTGATCGGGCGCATCGCCAAGGGGGGCGAGGTGGTGCTGGCGGGGTTCTACACCAAGCCTATCCAATTCAATTTCGTGCCCGCCTTCATGCGCGAGCTGCGCCTGCGCGTGGCCGCCGAATGGCAGACCGAAGACCTGATCGCCACGCGCGACCTGATCGACACCGGCCGCCTGTCCTTGGCCGGCCTGATTACCCACCATGCCCGCCCCGACCGGGCCGGCCCCGCCTACGAGACGGCCTTCAGCGATCCTGACTGCCTGAAGATGATCATCGACTGGGAGGCAAAAGCATGACCCTCGACATTCCGAACCTCAAAGACTTCGACCAGCGCTTGCGCGACGAAGCCAATGAAGAGCCGACGCTGGAAGTGCCGCAATCGGAACCGACCAAGCACACCCAGATCATTGCGATTTATGGCAAGGGCGGGATTGGCAAGTCTTTCACGTTGGCGAACCTGTCTTGCATGATGGCCGAAATGGGCAAGCGCGTGCTGCTGATCGGCTGTGACCCGAAATCCGACACGACCTCGCTTTTGTTCGGCGGCAAGGCCTGCCCCACGATCATCGAAACCTCTTCGGCAAAGAAACTGGCGGGCGAGGAAGTGGCGATTGGCGATGTCTGCTTCAAGCGCAATGGCGTCTTTGCGATGGAACTGGGCGGGCCGGAAGTGGGCCGCGGTTGCGGTGGTCGCGGCATTATCCACGGGTTCGAACTGCTTGAAAAGCTGGGCTTCCATGATTGGGATTTCGACTATGTCTTGCTCGATTTCCTGGGCGATGTGGTCTGCGGCGGCTTCGGTCTACCGATTGCCCGCGACATGGCGCAAAAGGTGATCTTGGTCGCCTCAAACGACCTGCAATCGCTGTATGTGGCCAACAATGTCTGCTCGGCGGTGGAATATTTCCGCAAGATGGGCGGAAATGTCGGCGTGGCGGGCTTGGTCATCAACAAGGATGATGGCACGGGCGAGGCGCAGGCCTTTGCCGAAGCCGTGGATATCCCCGTTCTGGCCGCCATTCCTGCCGATGATGATCTGCGCAAGAAATCCGCCAATTACCAGATTGTCGGTACTGCCGCTGGCCCGTGGGGTGAGATGTTCGCAGGACTGGCCGAAGCGGTCGCCATTGCCCCGCCCGTGCGCCCTGCGCCGCTGAACCAAGACGGGCTTCTGGCCCTGTTCGACAGCAAGGATACCGGCGGCGACGTAACGCTGGTGCCCGCGACCGATGCCGATATGCGCGGCAAGAACGCGGTCGAG
Source organism: uncultured Natronohydrobacter sp. (assembly GCA_964401005.1). Classification (GTDB taxonomy): domain Bacteria; phylum Pseudomonadota; class Alphaproteobacteria; order Rhodobacterales; family Rhodobacteraceae; genus Roseinatronobacter. The sequence goes on along the minus strand of CAYNWX010000021.1, from coordinate 1,222 downwards.
AAGGTTTCGCTGGAAGTGGTCTATGACGATGCGTGATGATGTGGACCCTAAAGCGACTGGCGAAGTCAGCTATGATGGCGCGGCCGACACGCCCGTAGAGGTGCTGGAAAGCGATCTGCCCGACGCGCCAGAAGGCGTAGCCCCTGACGGCATGGGCTGCCACGCGCCCGCCGAACAGATGGCCGCGCAAGCGCGGGCCTCTGGCAACGGCGCGGTGCTGGACCAATTCGCCAAGGATTATCCTCAAGGCCCGCATGACCGCCCCGAATCCATGTGCCCCGCTTTCGGGTCTTTGCGCGTGGGTCTGCGGATGCGCCGTGTGGCGACCGTTCTGAGCGGGTCGGCCTGCTGTGTGTATGGGCTGACTTTTGTCAGCCATTTCTACGGCGCGCGGCGCTCTGTTGGCTATGTGCCGTTCAACTCGGAAACGCTTGTCACGGGCAAGCTGTTCGAAGATATCCGCGACAGCGTGCATGAAATGGCAGATCCCGACCGCTATGATGCGATCGTGGTGACGAATCTGTGCGTGCCCACCGCCAGCGGCGTGCCGCTGCGCCTGCTGCCCAAGGCGATCAACGGTGTGCGGATTATCGGCATCGACGTGCCGGGGTTCGGAATTCCCACCCATGCCGAAGCGAAAGACGTGCTTGCGGGCGCTATGCTGAACTACGCCCGGCAGGAAGTGGCAGCAGGCCCAGTGCCTGCGCCGAAATCGGGCCGCTCGGACCGCCCGACCGTCACGCTGCTGGGTGAAATGTTCCCGGCTGATCCGATGATGATCGGCGCGATGCTGGCCCCGATGGGTCTGGCCGCTGGCCCTGTTGTTCCCACCCGCGAATGGCGCGAGCTTTATGCCGCACTCGATTGCGGGGCGGTGGCGGCGATCCATCCGTTCTATTCGGCGGCTGTGCGCGAGTTTGAAGCGGCGGGCCGCCCCGTGGTTGGGTCTGCCCCCGTGGGCGTGGATGGCACGCATGACTGGCTGGCCGCGATTGGCGATGCGATGGGCGTGAACCCCGCGCAAGTGGCGGCTGCGCAAAACGCCTTCATCCCCGCGATCAAGGGCGCGCTGGCCGCGAACCCGATCAAGGGGCGGATCACGCTCTCGGGCTATGAAGGCTCCGAATTGATCGTCGCACGCCTGCTGATCGAAAGCGGGGCGGATGTGGCCTATGTGGGCACGGCTTGCGCGGCCTCGCGTTGGTCTGCCGCCGATAAAGAG
>CAYNWX010000020.1:0-12660 GCA_964401005.1 uncultured Natronohydrobacter sp. | reverse complement strand
TGGCTCCGGCGGTAGGGATCGAACCTACGACCAATTGATTAACAGTCAACTGCTCTACCGCTGAGCTACGCCGGATCATGGGGGCGCTATATCAAGTGCTTTTCGGAGCGTCCAGTGGGAATCGGCAAGAAAATTATCAGCTTTGCGACAAGCTGAATTCTGCCAGCGGATGCAGGTTCTCAGAAGCTAAAATCTGTCGGCGGACGTATAAATCGACCAGATGTGCAAAGACGTTTCGAGCAGCGGCCTTGTGCAGTTCAGGCGCCACGCTCAAATAAATTCGCGTCGTCAAGTGCTCTATTGTTGCCGGTCCATGTGCCAACTCGGCGAGGATTGCGGCTTCGCGGGTTTTGCGGTGCGCAAGCAGCTCTGCTATCCTTGCGACGGGGTCTGTCATTGGTTCGCCGTGTCCGGAATAGAAGATACGCGGGTCTAGCGTTGCCAAACATTCGAGCGAGTTCAAATAAGCTGTCATGTCGCCATCGGGTGGAGAGACGAGCGAGGGCGCCCAGCCCATCACGTGGTCACCGGTGAAGATAATATCCTCCCACTGAAAGCACATGTGATTTCCCATATGCCCGGGGGTCCAGATTGCGGTTATCTGGTTTTCACCGAAGGGCACCACCTCGCCGTCCTGCAAGATACGGTCAGGGCGAAAGTCGGAATCGACCCCTTCGCCACCGCCCAAAACACCTTTTGCTGCCAAGTCTTGCATAACTTGGCTGCGCCCGGCTTGGCTGTCGCCAAAGGCGAGAACCGGCGCTCCGGTTGCTTGCCCCAGAATCGGCGCAAGGGGAGAGTGGTCTTTGTGGCTGTGCGTAACAAGGATACAGGCCACCCTGTCTGAGCCTATGCTTTCAAGAAGCCGCGCCATATGGGCTGGGTCGTTCGGGCCCGGGTCTATAACGCAAAGATCTCGCCTGCCCAGAATGTAACTGTTGGTACCAGTTCCCGTCATGGGCGACGGGTTGTTGGCGCGGATCAGGCGCAGGTCGGGTGCTAACATTTTCGTTTCGGTCATTTTGAAAAAAATATCGCGATGCAGGTCCGCTGTATAGCGTGTATGTTCCCCTCAACCCGACCGGATCAGGACCATGCCGAACGCTTTGCCCTCTGTGAAAACTTTCCTTCCACGAAGTTTCTTTGGGCGGGCCGTCTTGATAGTGATGGTGCCGATCTTGCTCATTCAAATTGTTCTGTCGGTCGTTTTCGTGCAGCGCCATTACGAGCGTGTCACCCAACAAATGACAGGTGGCGCGTTGGATGCCGTGGTTCTGATGATTGACCGCATCAACGCGCTGTCAGAGGATGAGCTTCTGCGTGTTTTGCAGAGCGATATCACGCGCGCCCTAGAGGTGGAGCTCGAGATGACACCGGGCGCTCCGAAGCTTACTGCCTCTGGTGCAGCTTGGTACGATCTGGCAGGACGAGAAATTCTCGTTGTATTGGCCGCAAGAGTGCCGGGCTATCTCGGAGCCGTCCTGCGCGAAGATCCGGACCGCGCAGTGTTTTGGGCGCAGACGTTGCACGGGCCATTACAAGTGACCATACCAAGGTATCGGCTTGCGCCGACCAACCCCCATCAACTTCTGGTTCTGGTTTTCGTGGCATCGCTGGTGCTTGCGTTAATTGCGCTGCAATATCTACGCTTGCAAATTCGGCCCATTCGACGACTGGGTGCTGCCGCAGAAGCCTATGGGCGCGGCCAATCAATGCAGCTTCGTGCATCGGGTGCGCGGGAAATTCGTGCGGCGGCCTTGGCTTTCATCGACATGCGCAACCGGTTGGAGCGGCAAAATGCACAGCGTAAAATGATGCTGTCAGGCTTGGGCCATGATATGCGCACCCCGCTGACGCGGATGCGACTTATGCTGTCGATGGCCGAACTGTCAGAAGATCGCGAGGCGTTGGAAACGGAAATCGCTCATCTTGAAACACTGCTGAACAGCTTTCTGGATTATGCACGCGGCGAAGAAGGCGCACGCCTTGTAGCAATGGACCCCGCGCAATTGGTTGCCGACCTTGTGGCCCGGTATCACAGCGCGGGCGGCAAGGTTGAGATGCGCATTTCCAGCCCAGTGCCAGGCAAAATGGTTCTGCGCGAGGGTCAGGTGGAGCGTGCGCTGGACAACGTCCTTGGCAATGCCTTGGAATATGGCGAGGCGGCGCAGGTCGACATCTCGGCCGATCAGGACACCCTGACGATTGCGGTAGAAGATGACGGACCCGGCATCGCCCCGGTGGACCGCGCGCGGGTATGCGAGCCGTTCGTGCGGCTGGACCAATCGCGCAACCAGAATGCCGGGGCGCATGTGGGTTTGGGCTTGGCCATCGCGCAAGACATCTTGCGCGCGCATGGCGGCAAGATGCTTCTGACCGATGGCCAAAGTCTGGGCGGTTTGCGCGTGGTGTTGCAGCTTCCGATCGACGCTGAACTACCGGCATGACGGCGCACAGGCTGTCATTGCCCGCGCGCCGTTTGGTCGTGGTTTAGTGCACAGCCGCACGCGGCGCGTTGTCGTCGCTGGCCAGATGATCGTCGATCAGCAGCCCGTCAGGCCCGGCCCCGACCGCAACAGTCGCGCCATCCATGACCTTGCCACTCAGCAGCAATTGCGCCAGAGGGTCTTGCAGGTAGCGCTGGATCACCCGCTTTAGCGGGCGCGCGCCATAGACCGGGTCATAGCCCTTGTCGGCCAACCAAGCGCGGGCACTATCATCCAGATTTAGCGTGATCTTGCGCGCCAGCAGGCGTTTCAGCAAGCGGGCGATCTGGATATCGACAATCGAATCCATGTCCGCGCGCGCCAGCCGGTCGAAGATCACGGTCTCGTCCAGACGGTTCAGGAATTCGGGGCGGAAATGGCCCCGCACCGCTTCCATGACCTCATCACGCGCCGCTTGCGGATCAGCCCCTTCAGGCAAACGCGACAGCGCTTGTGACCCAAGGTTAGAGGTCAGCACGATCAGCGTTTGCTTGAAATCGACCGTGCGGCCTTGGCCATCTGTTAGCACCCCGTCATCAAGCACCTGCAAGAGCACGTTGAACACGTCCGGATGCGCCTTTTCGACCTCGTCGAACAGGATAACCTGATAGGGTCGCCGCCGCACTGCTTCGGTCAGAACGCCGCCTTCATCATACCCCACATAGCCCGGAGGGGCGCCGATCAGACGTGAGACCGAATGCTTCTCCATGAATTCGGACATGTCGATGCGCACCATGGCCTGATCGTCGTCAAACAGGTAGGCCGCGACCGCTTTGGTCAGTTCGGTCTTGCCCACGCCGGTCGGCCCAAGGAACAGGAAGCTGCCCAGCGGGCGGTTCTCGTCGTTCAGGCCCGCGCGGGCGCGGCGCACGGCATTGGCCACGGCGCGCAAGGCCGCGTCTTGGCCGACCACACGCTTGCGCAATTCGTCTTCCATGCGCAACAGCTTGTCACGCTCGCCTTCCAGCATCTTGGAGGTGGGGATGCCCGTCCAGCGTTCGACCACCTCGGCAATCTGCTCGGGGCGCACGGCGTCGGCGACCATCTTCTCGGTCTCGCGCGCTTCGGCCTCTGCCAGCTTGCGTTCCAATTCCGGGATCTGGCCATATTGCAGTCGCCCGGCGCTGGCGAAATCGCCCGTCCGTTTGGCGGTTTCCAACTCGATCCGGGCGCGGTCCAGATCTTCCTTGATCTGGCGCGCCGCTTCCAGCTTGTCGCGCTCGGATTGCCACGTCGCCGTCATCTCGGCGCTACGCTGTTGCAACTCGGCCAGTTCACGCTCCAGCCCGTCCAGCCGGTCTTTGGACGCTGCGTCGTCTTCTTTCTTGAGCGCCTCGGCCTCGATCTGCTTTTGCAGAATGTCACGGTCCAGCGCGTCCAGCTCTTCCGGCTTGCTGTCCACTTCCATGCGCAAGCGGCTGGCGGCTTCGTCCATCAGGTCGATCGCCTTGTCCGGCAGGAATCGGTCGGTGATATAGCGGTGCGAGAGGGTCGCTGCAGTTACCAGCGCGCTGTCGGAAATCCGCACACCGTGGTGTAGTTCATACTTCTCCTTGATCCCCCGCAGGATGGAAATGGTATCTTCCACCGTCGGTTCCTCTACCATGACAGGCTGGAAACGCCGGGCCAACGCCGCGTCCTTTTCCACATGCTTGCGGTATTCATCCAGCGTGGTGGCGCCGATGCAATGCAACTCGCCCCGCGCCAAGGCGGGTTTAATCAGGTTCGCGGCATCCATCGCGCCTTCGGATTTGCCTGCGCCGACCAGCGTGTGCATCTCGTCAATGAACAAGATGATTTCGCCCTCGGCAGAGGTTACTTCCGACAGGATGGCTTTCAGGCGTTCCTCGAACTCACCCCGATATTTCGCACCGGCAATCAGCGCGCCCATATCCAGCGCCATCAGCTTCTTGTCGCGCAACGATTCGGGCACATCGCCATTGACGATGCGCAAAGCCAAACCTTCGGCGATGGCTGTTTTACCCACACCGGGTTCCCCGATCAGAACCGGGTTGTTCTTGGTGCGGCGCGACAGAACCTGCATCGCGCGGCGAATTTCATCGTCGCGGCCAATGATAGGGTCAATCTTGCCTTCGCGCGCGGCTTCGGTCAGGTCGCGGGCGTATTTCTTCAGCGCGTCATACCCTTCTTCCGCCGAAGCAGAATCGGCTTTGCGGCCCTTGCGCAGGTCGTTGATCGCGGTGTTCAGGTTTTGTGCGGTCACGGCACCGGCATCCAGCGCCTCTTTCGCGTCGGATTTGACCAAAGCCAGCGCGGTCAGCAGCCGTTCGACCGTGACGAAGCTATCGCCCGCTTTTTGCGCAATCTGTTGGGCCTGATCCAGCACCTTCGCCATTTGCGGATCCATGTAGATCTGACCGTCGCCACCCTGCACCTTGGGCAGTTTGGCCAGCGCCAGATCGTTCGATTGTGCGACCTGCGTCGCAGCGCCGCCCGCACGGCCAATAAGCTTGGCGGCCATGCCCTGATCGTCATCCAGCAGCGCTTTCAGCAAGTGGGCAGGGGTCAGCCTTTGGTGATCTTCGCGTAATGCGATTGTCTGGGCCGCTTGCACGAAACCCCGGGCGCGTTCGGTAAATTTATCCATATTCATGGTGTCGTCCTTTCTTAAAGCACCCGGTTGGTGGCCCCGCCTGCCATGCAGCGCGGTGGCCTGTGCGGGCCTTGAGCCATATGTGGGCAGCGCGCGGCACTGTTGCAAGATTGGCACATCGCGCTGTGCAAGATTTTTCGCCCCCGCCTGCCGCTTTGTCGCGGGAAAGCCCCGACCGCTCCGCATTCTCGCCCGAATTGAAGACAAAGATGCATCATTATCGAATTGGTTTCGAAGGGCGTGACGATGGACCGACTGACCGAAATGGAAGCATTTGCCACTGTGGTGGACCAAGGCGGTTTTACCGACGCGGCCCGCAAGATGGGCATCTCCAAGTCTGCCGTGTCCAAACACGTCTCATCCTTGGAAGCGCGGCTGGGCGCACGCTTGTTGAACCGCACCACGCGTCGGGTCAGCCCCACCGATATTGGCCTTGCTTATTACGACCGCGCCCGCCGCGTGCTGAACGATGCGGGAGAGGCGGATAGCCTTGTCACATCCATGCAATCCGCGCCCTCTGGCGTGTTGCGCTTAGCGGTGCCCACGGATTTCGGCGCCACGCATCTGTCGCCCATCTTGGGAGAATTCCTGAACCGCTACCCGGACGTATCGGTCAACATGGTGCTGAAAAACCGCTATGTCGAACTGATCTCGGAAGGGTTCGATCTGGCCATCCGCATGGGCGAGATGGATGACAGCACGCTGCGCGCTCGCAAGATTTGTGAAACAACGCAACGCTTGATCGCATCTCCCGCCTATCTGGCCGAACACGGTCGCCCCGAACGGCTGGACGATTTGAACGCGCACCGCCTGCTATATTATTCGCACAATGCCGCCTCTTCCATGTGGAAGATCACCGCGCCCTCGGGCGAAGTGCGGCAGGTGCGTTCTGCGACATGGTTTTCGGTCAATGATGGCCAATCGCTGCTTACCGCGGCGATCAACGGGCTCGGCATCGCCTATTTGCCCAGCTTCCTTTATGCGGATGCGATGAAAACCGGGCTGGTGGAAGATGTCATCCCCGACCTGCCGCGCGATGTGCAGGGGCTTCATGCGGTTTACCCGTCGGGCCGCTACACCCAGCCCAAGGTCCGCGCTTTGATTGATTTTCTGGTCGAGAAATTCGGCACCCGCAACGCCGACGGCTGGTAACACAAGTTCCCTCGGGCGCTCTCCTGCGCCGCCTCAACCAACTTGGCCAAGGCACCACATGCCTTGGCCTTTTTGCATGAAACAGGCCCGATAGCGGGTGCGCCATCGGGCCTGAACATTTTCGTTTGATCAGCTTAGACGAAGAACTGCGCGCCGTTTGCGCTGATGGTCGAGCCGTTCACAAAGCCAGCATCATCCGACACAAGGAAGGCCACACAACGCGCGATTTCCTCAGGCTGGCCCAAACGGCCTGCTGGAATGCCTGCGATGATCGATTCGCGCACCTTTTCCGGCACTGCCATTACCATCTCGGTCGCAATATAGCCGGGGCAAACCGCATTGGCGGTTATGTTGAAGCGCGCGCCTTCCTGCGCTAACGACTTCACGATACCCAGATCGCCCGCCTTTGTGGCGGCGTAATTGGTCTGGCCGAACTGGCCCTTCTGCCCGTTGATCGAGCTGATGACCACCACGCGACCAAATTTGCGCTCGCGCATGCCGGGCCAGATCGGGTGCACGGTATTGAACACGCCGGTCAGGTTGGTATCGATCACCTCGCGCCACTGCTCGGGCGTCATCTTGTGGAAGGGCGCGTCGCGGGTGATGCCCGCATTCGCCACCACAATGTCAATCGGGCCAAGGTCGGCTTCGACTTGCGCGATCCCGGCCTTGGACGCGCCGTAATCCGCCGCATTCCATTTGTAGGTCTTGATGCCGGTTTCGGCGGTGAAGGCCGCTGCTGCTTCGTCATTGCCGGCATAGGTTGCCGCAACGGTGTAGCCCTTGTCTTTCAGTTCCTTGGAAATCGCCGCGCCAATGCCGCGCGAACCGCCTGTAACCAATGCCACTCTTGCCATGATGTCCCCCTCTCTAGGTTATGGTGTCTGCAATATCTGGTAACGAACAAGCGCGGTGCGCGCAAGATTGTTGCGCACACCTTTTCGCTTTAGCGTTCGAGGCACATTGCCACACCCATGCCGCCGCCGATGCAGAGTGTGGCCAGACCTTTCTTCGCGTCCGAGCGCTGCATTTCGAACAGCAGAGTGTTCAGGATGCGGCAGCCAGAGGCGCCAATGGGGTGGCCGATGGCGATGGCGCCGCCATTCACGTTCACCTTGGCCGGATCCCAGCCCATGTCCTTGTTCACGGCGCAGGCTTGGGCGGCGAAGGCTTCATTGGCTTCGATCAGATCCAGATCTTCGGGCTTCCAACCGGCCTTTTCCAGCGCCTTGCGGCTGGCATGGATGGGACCGACGCCCATGATCGACGGGTCCAGACCGGCGGTCGCGTAGCTGGCAATGCGCGCCAGCGGGGTCAGGCCGCGCTTCTCGGCTTCTTCCGCGCTCATCAGCATGACAGCGGCAGCGCCATCGTTCAGGCCAGAGGCGTTCGCGGCGGTGACAGAGCCGTCTTTGGTGAAGGCCGGGCGCAGCTTTTGCATCGCTTCCATCGTCGCGCCGTGGCGGATGTACTCATCGGCATCAACCACGATATCGCCCTTGCGGGTTTTCACGGTGAAGGGCGCGATTTCATCTTTGAACTTGCCGGCCTTCTGTGCGGCTTCGGCCTTGTTCTGGCTGGCTACGGCGAACTGGTCTTGCTCGTCCCGGCTGATCTGCCATTTTTCGGCAACGTTTTCAGCGGTCTGGCCCATGTGGTAGCCGTTGAAGGCGTCCCACAGCCCGTCTTTGATCATGGTGTCGATCATTTTCATATCGCCCATCTTGGTGACTGCGCGCATATGCGCGCAATGGGGCGACAGGGTCATGTTTTCCTGACCGCCCGCCAGCACGATTGCGGCGTCGCCGAGCATGATATGCTGCGCACCGATTGCGACCGCCCGCAGGCCCGACCCGCAGACTTGGTTCAGCGACCAAGCGGCCGCTTCGATGGGCAGACCGGCATTGACATGCGCTTGGCGCGCGGGGTTCTGGCCCTGACCGGCGGTCAGAACTTGGCCCAGAATGGTTTCTGACACTTCAGCCTTGTCTATGCCCGCGCGCGCAACCACCGCTTCCAGAATGGCCGCGCCAAGGTCATGCGCGGGGGTGTTGGCGAACGCGCCGCCGAACGAGCCGACAGCGGTACGGGCCGCGGAAACGATAACTACATTGGTCATGAGTGCTCCTCTATCATTGACGGCGCGTGCGAGTGATCTAGCTCCACGCAATTCACTTTGCGCTTGTAGCATGATGACGTGACGTTGCAATGCGCCAAACTGACCATTTGCGCAATATTCTTTCGCGACGGTTATTTTGTTTTTGGAAGCTGGTGGTTTGTCACGAGGCTTGTCACAAACTGTTTCTGCGAAACAAAGAGCGCAGCATGGACTCTTGTGGTAATCTTGAGCTACCTGTGCCCACAGAGGAACTGATGGAAAAAACTTGGGCGAAATACCATCTTGGTCAGGTGGTCCGGCATAAAAAGCACCCGTTTCGCGGGGTGATTTTTGATGTGGACCCGAAATTTGCGAATACCGAAGACTGGTATCATGCGATTCCGGAAGATAGCCGCCCGAGCAAGGATCAGCCATTTTACCATCTGTTGGCAGAGAACGAAGACAGCTTCTATGTCGCCTATGTGTCAGAGCAGAATTTGTTGCCCGATGAATCTGGCGAACCGGTAGAGCACCCTGATCTGCCAGAGTTGTTCGGAGAATTCCACAACGGGCGCTACCCGTTGCAGATAGAGATGAACTGACCGCCGCGCGACGCGGCATCGTTCTAATTCGACAGTTCCGTGACCTGATGAGCGGCCCCCACCGGCACCCAGAAGGTCAGACAATTCACGCCCAACTTGCGCTCATAGTGCAACGCGCGCGCGAGGCTGCGGATCAAGAACCAACCATAGCCACCTTCGCGCAGAAGCGCCGGTTCGGGCGCGGATTGGCCCATGATGTTAGGGTTGAATGCGCGCCCCTTGTCTGAGATGCGGCAGCAAAGTTCCTTACAACCCATGCGAATTTCCAGCTCTATCCAACCCTTGTCATGCGCGTATCCGTGTCGGACGATGTTCGACAGGACCTCTCCCAAGATGATGTTAAGGTCCTCGCGCCACTCGGACGGGGCCCGCATTTTTTGCAGATAGGTATCAACCTGCACCAACACCCCACGCACCTCTTCCAACGAGCTGTGACAGCGGGTCGTGAGCGAGGAATTGTGTGGTCCTGAATGTTGCATCATCTCTCCTGTCCATGCTTGGCGATCCGGAGTGCACAGACACCAGCCTGAAAGCGGCGGGTCAGGTTTTGCGACTAGCTTGCAACTGGCAGGGCTTGCGATTCGGGCGAGCGGTCGTGGATGCGGAACACCGTATCCATTCTTGTCAGGCGGAACACCTTGCGCACGCCCGGCGACAATGCTGCAATTTCCAAAGGGCGTTCGGGCCCAAGCAGTTTCATTGCCCCGACAATGGCCCCCAAACCGCTGCTATCCATGAATTCTACCTTGCCAAGGTCCAAAATGACGGGGCTACCCGGATGGGCAATTGCCGAACGAATTGCGTCCTTGAAGCGGATGGCCACGGCGGCGTCCAGCCGTGTTTCGCGCAGTTCGATCACAAGTGCGCCGTCCGCTTCGCCAAGTGTCGTCTGCATGTCATGTCCTCTCGCAAACTGCCTTAACACGAGCATAGCCGCCAAAAGTTACCAATTACTTGCCAGCTTGAAGCGCCCCAGGTTGCCGGCTACCCAAGGAGCAGGCGCATTGACCGGGAGGACGCATGACCGATCTGATCGACTGGGATGCCGCGTTTGAAAACGGTGCATATATTCCCGAGGGCGCCAGCTACCCGGCCTATTGGCAGGCGCGCGCGGCGGCCTATCGCGCGACGGCGCAAGCGCGTCTTGACCTGCCTTATGGCGCAGAGGCGCGAGCACGCTTTGATCTGTTCTTGCCAGATGGCACGCCCAAGGGCGTGGCGCTTTTCGTGCATGGTGGCTACTGGAAGGCGTTCGACAAATCCACGTGGTCGCATCTGGCGCGGGGTGCGGTGGCGCGGGGGTGGGCCGTAGCCATCCCCAGCTATACGTTGGCTCCAGACGCAAGCTTGGCCCAGATGACTCGGCAGATCGCCCAAGCTATTGCCGCCGCGCGTGCAGAAGTGCCGGGGCCGCTCCGTCTTGCGGGCCATTCTGCCGGGGGCCAACTGGTGGCGCGTATGCTATGTTCAGACATGCCTGCCGGCGCAGACAGCGCGGTATCAATATCGGGCTTGCACGATCTGCGGCCCTTGCTGCGGACCAAGATGAATGCGGTATTGGGCTTGTCCGCTGATATGGCCCAATCGGAAAGCCCCGCGCTTTTGGCGCCGCGTTCAGGCACTCATCTGACAGCTTGGGTTGGCGGGCACGAGCGCCCCGAATTTCTGCGCCAAGCCGCCCTGATCCGAGAGGCATGGGCCGGCACGCAGATGGTGGTGGACGCGAGGCGCCACCATTTCGACGTGATCGCTGGGCTGGAAGACCCTGACAGCCCGCTGACAGACGCTTTTTTGCAAGATACGCGCTAGCGGTTTTTTGCGCTGGCGAATGTCCTAACCTACCCAAGACATGTGACCGTGAAAATTTTCGCAAAATCCCCCATGCCAGCTTAGCGCGCAACTGAAAGTCTGAAAACTTGCAAGCCGTTGCTGCGAATCGGCGCTTAAGTTAAATTTAAACGCGGGAGGCTTGCCATGTTCCGCCTGATCGTAGTCGTCCTGATCTTTGTCGCGCCTGTCGCGCAGGCGGACGAGTGCGATGCATTGTTTCTGCGCCTTATGACCGAGGGCAATCCCGAAGTGCCTGTCGTCATAGAGGTCACACAAAGCTTCAACGGGGCGCCGCCTACCGTCACGCGCCACAGTGCGGATGCGTCGGGCGATTGGCTGAGCGAGGTGATAGAGCCTGCTTCCCTACCTTGGTCGATGCAGCGTGGAGAGGTGATGTATTCTTCTAGCGATGGTGGGCTGACATGGTCGGAACTGGGCAGGTTTACCGCCGAGCAACGCGACGCCGCGCGTGAGACTCTACGCCAAGAGGCCGATACGCGATATGATGTGACCTGTAGCACCGACACACGCGAAAGTGTCGAATACCAGTTGGTCGAAGGGCGCTACACCGCAAACAGCCAACAAGATGCGCAAATGTTCCTGCGCTATTGGCTGGAAACGGACGGCTGGATCGCGCGGCACGAGATGCAAGTGCGCGCTGCCGCTTACGATATGGACGTGACGCAGGTCTTGCGGAGGGTTGATCAGGTTGTGTTGCCACAGCCCTGACCCAAGCCATAATCGCGGCTATCAGCCTTCATACCCGTCATCATAGATGAACATGAATTGCTCAAACGCCATCTTGTTCAGAAAATCCGCGGCTTCTATCGAGTTGTTTAGGTCAAAAGACATCTGGCCGCCGGTGCGTTCTGCAATCAAACTCTGCGCGTTGAGAAGTGCTGCGCGGGTCATTGGCCCGAAGCGCCCATCAGTGTCGTATGGCGCATAAAGGTCCATCAGGTGAAGCTGGGTTTGCACCCAGTGCCGTTGCCGCTCAGGCAGGTTTTCGAATGCGGTTTGCAAAACATCGTCTTGTGCTAAGGCAGGGCCAGCCGCGCAGACAGCCGCCATCCCTGCCAGAAAAATACGCCGTTGCAATTTCTACTCCTGATTGCTGTTTCAAGAATGAACACTCGAAAAAGTGTAAACACTTTTCGAATGGCTTGAAACTTTATCTGAGCATTCACTCGGACCGCCGCCCTTCCAGATGTTTGCGCAGCTTCGAGGGCGGGGCTTTCTTGCGGCCCTTGAACGGGTTCTTGTCAGACTGCGAGCGCAGGAACATGCGGATCGGGGTGCCCGGCATGTCGAAACTGTCGCGCAGCCCGTTTACCAGGTAGCGCGTATAGGCCGTGGGCAGCTCTTCAGGGTGCGAGCACATGACAACAAACCCCGGCGGACGGGTTTTCACTTGGGTCATGTAACGCAGCTTGATGCGCTTGCCGCCGGGCGCGGGGGGCGGGTGCGCCGTCACCAAGGCTTCCAGCCATTGGTTCAGCTTGGCGGTCGTCACACGGCGATTCCAGATGTCATGCGCGCGCAACACGGCGGCATGCAGCCGGTCCAGACCTTTGCCGGTCTTGGCCGAAACCGTGACCATCGGCGCACCGCGCAATTGCGGCAAAAGCTTCTCGAACTTGTAACGCAGTTCTTTCAGCTTGTCCTGCTTTTCGTCTTCCAGGTCCCACTTGTTCACCGCCACAACCACGGCGCGGCCTTCGGTTTCAGCGAAATCGGCGATGCGCAGATCTTGGCTTTCGAACGGAATGGCGGCGTCCAGCAGCACCACGACAACTTCCGCAAAGCGCACGGCGCGCAACCCGTCGGCGACGGATAGCTTTTCAACCTTGTCAATAACGCGGGCTTTCTTGCGCATGC
>CAYNWX010000019.1:0-17276 GCA_964401005.1 uncultured Natronohydrobacter sp. | reverse complement strand
GCGGCCGCCTTCACGGATGGCGAAGCGCAGCTTCTCTTCCATGGCGATCGGCGCGATCAGCTCAACCTCGAATTTCAGGTTGTCACCCGGCATCACCATTTCGGTGCCTTCGGGCAGCTGAACCGTGCCGGTCACATCCGTCGTGCGGAAGTAGAATTGCGGGCGGTAATTCGCGAAGAACGGGGTGTGGCGACCGCCTTCTTCCTTGGTCAGGATATAGGCTTCCGCCTCGAAATGCGTGTGCGGCGTCACCGATTTCGGCTTGCACAGAACCTGCCCACGCTCGACATCTTCCCGGCCAATGCCACGCAGCAGCGCGCCGATATTGTCGCCAGCCTCACCACGATCCAGCAGCTTGCGGAACATTTCCACACCCGTACAGGTCGTCGTCTTGGTGTCGCGGATGCCGACGATCTCAATCGAATCGCCCACATTGATCACGCCACGCTCGATACGACCGGTCACAACCGTGCCGCGGCCCGAGATCGAGAACACGTCTTCGATCGGCATCAGGAACGGCTGGTCCACGGCGCGCTCGGGCGTCGGGATATAGCTGTCAACCGCCGCCAGCAGCTCACGGATCGAGTTCTCGCCGATTTCCGGATCACGGCCTTCCATCGCGGCCAGCGCCGAGCCCTTCACGATCGGAATGTCGTCGCCGGGGTAATCGTAGGAGGACAGAAGCTCGCGGATCTCCATCTCCACCAGTTCCAGCAATTCCTCGTCATCGACCTGATCGACCTTGTTCATGTACACAACCATGAACGGAATGCCCACCTGGCGGCCCAGCAGGATGTGCTCGCGCGTCTGCGGCATCGGGCCGTCAGCGGCGTTCACCACCAAGATCGCGCCGTCCATCTGTGCGGCACCGGTGATCATGTTCTTCACATAGTCAGCGTGGCCAGGGCAGTCCACATGCGCGTAGTGACGGCTCTCGGTCTCATATTCCACATGCGCGGTCGAGATCGTGATCCCGCGCGCCTTTTCCTCGGGCGCACCGTCGATCTGGTCATAGGCCCGGAACTCGCCGAAATACTTCGTGATCGCCGCCGTCAGCGTCGTCTTGCCGTGGTCAACATGGCCAATCGTGCCAATGTTCACATGCGGTTTCGTCCGGTCAAACTTTTGCTTTGCCATGGATAGGGCACCCTCTGTTGGTGGGCCGATGTGGCGGGCCCGAAAATACACGCGCGCCAGTTACCGAAGCACGCGGGGGAAATCAAGCCGGAAAGGCAGGCTGTGAGTTGTTCACCCCTATTGGCTGGCGCTTGCCGTCATCTCTTCGGCTTCGACCACTTCGGCGGCTTCTGGGGCCGCCATCGCTTCGACTTCATCCGCGGCGGGGGCTGCGGGCTTGGGCGGGAACCAGTCTTCTTGCGTGGCCAGCCAACGCTCGATGGCAGCCACCCCGTTTTGCGACAAGTTCTGCATTTGCTCGGCGGCGCTTTGCGTCAGACCAGAGCTGATCGCGGTTTCGCCCGAAAGCGATTCAAACACGATAATGCGGTGTGGCTTGTCATTCAGCTTCTTGGCGGCGGCATCATCCCAGACCGTGACACCTAGGATCAGGAAGGATTTCGGCGCGGCCACCAAAGGAATACCCGGAATGGCCAGAACATAGCCCTGAACCGCCACCCCTAGATGATAAAGCTTGTCCCCGTCATAGCGCGCGAATCGGCGCTGCATCTCGGCTTCCAAGCTTTCTTTCCACGCATTCGGTTCTGCCTTGCGCGAGGCGGGGCCGGCGATTGCATCCTCATCGACCACGATGGCGTGGCCCAACAGGAAATCGCCCAACTCGGGGCGTTCATCGCCCAACTTTGCGCCGCTGGCACAGGCCGACAAAAGGCCAATGGCCGCGATCAGCCCAAGCCTGCGCACCAGTCCAACCGAAACCCGCATGACGATATCCTTTCAGGCAATTCCCATCGTGGCATATCGCATCGCGCGGGTCTGCGCAAACTGCTCTCGCAGCACAATCAGGTAAAGCGGTTATCTCGGGGGAAGCCGCGCGGGGCCATGCGCCCGGCGCTGGCGCGTTTACCTAGCCATTCGGTCAGGTCGGCCTCATGCCGTGTGCGCCCGGCCGGGTCCAGCCAGCGCAAGCCCTCGGCCAGCGTGAGCGTGGTCAGGTCCGACAGCCCGCCATCCTTGTAGGATTGCAACCGCACACCCTTGCCGCGCCCCATTTCCGGCAGCTCTGCCAAAGGGAAAACCAGCACTTTGCGGTTTTCGCCCACGCAAGCCAGATGATCGCCCGATACGGGCCGACAGACCAGAGCGCGCACCCCGTCCTTGACGTTCAGCACCTGCTTGCCGCTGCGGGTCTGGGCGATAACCTCGTCCGCAGGCACGATAAAGCCATCCCCGGCGGTAGAGGCCACAACCAACTTGATGCCCGGTTTATGAATGAAAATATCCACGATCGCCGCTTCATTGGGCAGATCGACCATCAGGCGCACGGGTTCGCCCATGCCGCGCCCGCCGGGCAGGTTGGCCGCCAGCAGCGTGTAGAACCGCCCGTTCGACCCGAAGAGCACGATCTTGTCGGTGGTTTCCGCATGGAACGCGAAGCGGCCCTCGTCACCGTCCTTGAACTTGAACGCCTGATCCAGCGGCAGATGCCCTTTCATTGCCCGGATCCAGCCCATCGCGGAACAGACAATCGTCACGGGTTCGCGTTCGATCATGGCTTCCAGCGGAACATCGTCCACTTCAGCGGCCAGTGCGAAATCGGTGCGGCGACGGCCCAGATCGGTGTTCTTGCCGAATTCGGCCTGCACGCCGCGCAATTCGGTGCCAATGCGCTGCCATTGCAGCTTGTCCGACCCCAGCAGGTCTTCCAACCCGGCGCGTTCTTTCAACAACTCGTCACGTTCGCGGCGCAGTTCCATCTCTTCCAGCCGCCGCAAGCTGCGCAGGCGCATGTTGAGGATGGATTCGGCCTGAAGTTCGGACAATTCGCCCTCGCCTTCGGGCGGGGAGATATAGTCCTTTTCCGACGTGGCGCGCGCAAAGTCACGCCCCCAGATTTCGCGCATCAGGGCGGCGCGGGGGCTGTCATCGTAGCGGATGATGTCGATCACGCGGTCCAGGTTCAGAAACGCAATGATGAAGCCTTCCAGCACCTCTAGCCGGTGGTCGATCTTATCCAGCCGGTGCTGGCTGCGACGTTGCAACACTGCGCGGCGATGGTCCAGAAATGCGCGCAGCACTTCGCGCAAGGAACACACTTTCGGCGTGACCCCGTCGATCAGCACATTCATGTTCAGGCTGAAGCGCGTTTCCAGATCAGAATTCTTGAACAGCATCCCCATCATCAATTCGGGGTCTACACTGCGGCTTTTGGGTTCAAGCACGATTCGCACATCATCGGCGGATTCGTCGCGGATATCGGCCAGAAGCGGCACTTTGCGGGTCTGGATCACCTCTGCCAGCTTTTCGATCAGGCGGGATTTGGGCACCTGAAACGGAATTTCGGTCACGACCACCTGCCATTGCCCGCGCCCCAGATCCTCCACCTCCCAGCGCGCGCGCAGACGGAACGCGCCGCGCCCGGTGGCATAGGCTTCGCGGATCGACTCGATCGGTTCCACGATCACGCCGCCGGTGGGGAAATCGGGGCCGGGGATCAGCTTGACCAGATCATCATCAGGCAGGTCAGGATTGCCGATCAGCGCCAGACAGCCCTCGATCAACTCGTCCAGATTATGCGGTGGGATGTTGGTCGCCATGCCGACCGCAATGCCGCTGGCGCCATTGGCCAGAAGGTTCGGAAAGGCGGCGGGCAGCACGATGGGTTCTTCTAAAGTGCCGTCGTAATTCGGGCGGTAATCGACCGCGTTCTCGGCCAACCCGTCCAGCAGCAACTCCGACGCCCGCGCCATGCGCGCCTCGGTGTAGCGGGCGGCGGCCGGGTTATCGCCGTCGATATTGCCGAAATTTCCCTGCCCGCTGACCAACGGATAGCGCAGGTTAAAATCCTGCGCCAAGCGCGCCATCGCGTCATAGATCGCGGCATCGCCATGCGGGTGGTAATTGCCCATCACGTCGCCCGTGATCTTGGCCGATTTTCGAAAGCCCCCGCTGGGCGACAGTTTCAACTCGCGCATCGCAAACAGAATACGCCGGTGCACGGGTTTCAGCCCGTCGCGCGCATCGGGCAGCGCGCGGTGCATGATCGTGGACAGAGCATATTGCAAATAACGCGACCCCAGCGCGCGGCGCAGCGGCTCGGACGTGTTCAATTCGGGCGTGACATCATCATCTTGGGGCATGTTCTTCGCATAAAGCTATGGATGGGCTGCGTCCAGCCCTTGCATGGCACTAGCCCCAATCCGAATGGCAAATACCTGCCGGATGTCGCGCAGGCCTGTTTTCAGCGCAACCGGCGCAGGCTAGGCTGCGTTTAAATTTGCACAAAGGACCAACCCCATGCGCCCCATCGCCGCCCTGTTATTCTGCACAGCGCTGACGCAACCTGCCTTTGGCCAAGCGGACCTGCGCGCGGTCACGTTGTCGACCGCCGGAGTCGCTATGCTAGAAGCCGAGGGGCAGATGGGGCCGGATGGTTTGCGCCTGACATTGCGGCGCGATGACATGAACGATTTTCTGAAATCGCTGCGCCTGGCCGACCCCGCGGGCGCAACACCCCGCCTGACCATGCCGGGGCCGGGTGGGCTGGCGGATGCCTTCGCCACCCTGCCCTTCCCGCCAGAGGCGTTGTCGGACCTGACTGCGCTGATTGACGCCATGCAAGGCGCGCCTGCGCGGCTGACCCGGCGGGCCACCACGCTGGAAGGGCGCCTGATGGGCACCGGGCCAACCCCTTGCGACGACGGGCGCGCGGGGTGCGTGGCTGTGTCAGTCATGGATGCCGAGGGGCAGATCGTGCAGATGCCGTTGGATGATGCCACCACGCTTGTGCTGGACGATGAAGCCGACCGTGCGGCCCTGCAAACCGCGCTGGATGCCATCCGCGCGCAAGGCCGCGCCAGCCGGGTTGAGGTGACAATCGACAGCGCCGACACCTCTGCCCGTTCGGTAGGTCTTGGCTGGCTACAACCCGCACCGGTCTGGAAAACGGCGTGGCGCGCGGTCGATGGGCCGGATGGCCTGTCGCTGACCGGCTGGGCTGTGGTTGAAAACACCACCGGGCAGGATTGGGACGGCGTGTCGCTGACGCTCGCCACGGGCGCTGTGCGCGCACTCGATGCACGGCTGTATGACCGGATAGAGGCCCCGCGCGAAGAAGCCCCGCGATTCGCGCCCGCCATGGCCGAAAGCGCCATGCTGCGCGGGATGGCTGATATGCCCATGATGGAACCCGCCCCGGTCGAGATGGTCGAGGGCGCGAGCTTTTCGGCCTATACGCTCAGCGACCCCGTGACGCTCAGCAGCGGCCAGATGATAAGCCTGCCCTTCCTGCAAGAGCAGGCGCAGAACGCGCGGCTGACGGTCTATTACGGGGGCAGCTACGCGCCCCACCCGATGATGGCGTTGGAAGTGGAAAACCCCCTGCCCTTGCGTCTGCCTGCGGGCATTGTCACCGTCTATGACGAAACGCGCGGCCATGCTGGCGATGCGATGATGCCGGAACTCGCCCCCGGCGACACGGCGCTTGTGGAATTTGCCGAAGAGACCGCCGTGTCCATCCGCGAAGAAATGGCAGAGCAATCGACCGTGACCGAGGCCACGCTCTCGGACGGGGTGCTGATGACCTCTGAGCGGGTTGAGCTAACCACCACCTACCGCATGGAAGGGGCAGAGGCAGGCGCGCGCGTGCTGACACTACTGCACCCCACGCGCCCCGGCTGGGACATGCTGACCGAGGGCGGCGCGGCAGAATTGGACGCCACGCGCTTCACCATCGACCTGCCGCAGGGGGACATCACCCGTTTTGACGTGGTCGAAACCCGCACCAGCCGCACGCGACTGGCGCTTCTGGATATGTCAGTCGAAGACATGGCCTATTGGGAAGGGCGCATGCCCACGGATGAAACGCGCACCCTTTTCGGGCGTTTGCGCGACCTGCGAGCCCAGCAGGCGCGGCTGCAAGACCAGATTGCAGATCTGCGCGAGGCCGAAGCGCAGCTCATCGCCGATCAGGACCGCTTGGCGGGGTTGATCGTGCAACTGGGCGACGAAAGCAGTGCCAATGCCGAGCGCCGCGCGCGTGTCGATGCAATAGAGGCAGAGATCACTGCGCTGCGTGCGGACCGCCTTGCAAGGCAGGCCGAATTGGACGCCTCGGAAGCGGCAATCGCGGAATTGCTGCGCTAAGCGCGTTCAGGCGGCGGCAAGGATGGCGGTCAGATCGTCCAAGCTTAGGTCCACCGGATTGGCCTTGTAGGACGAAGATTGCCGTGCCTCGCGCGCTAGCTCTAGGTGTTGTGACGAGTCCACGCCCAAGGCGCTTAGGCTTGGCAAGCCGTGGCCCTGCGCCCAAGCCTGAAACGCGCTGACACTGCCGAATTCCGCCCTGATTTGCGCGACCACCCAATCCATCCGCTGGGCCGCATCGCTACGCTGTGCGGCAGCGGCGCGGTTTGCGCGCAACACCGGCACCAACAGCGCGCCGCAGATCGCGCCATGCGCGGCCCCCGTGCGCCCGCCGATGACGCCCGCGAACCCATGCACCGCCCCCAGCCCCGCATTGGCCAGCGCCAGCCCGCCATAAAGACTGGTCAGCGCCATGTTGTCCCATGCCGCGCTGTCGCCACCGTCCATCAGGCGGTGCAGCGCACGCAGCCCGCGCGGAATGGCATCGCGGCATAGCGCGTCTGTCATGGGGTTGGCGCGGGTGCAGATGAAGGGTTCAATCACCTGCGTGATCGCATCAAGGCCAGAGGCGAGCGTCACCCCGCGCGGGCAGCTTTCCAAAAGGTCGGGATCGACCAGTGCCAGCGCCGGATACATGCGCGGATCGCGCAGGCTGACCTTGCGGCCCGCCTCTGGCACGCCGATGACCGCGTTGCGTGTGACCTCTGCTCCTGTGCCAGCAGTGGTCGGGAGGGCGACCAGCGGCAAAGGGGCGGCATCGAGCGGCTGCCCCTCGCCCACCACTTCCAGATAGCGCATCGCACCATAGGGCGCTGGCACAAGCGCGGCCAGTGCCTTGCCGTGGTCGATGATCGCGCCACCGCCGATGGCGACGATCAGATCGGGGCCGAAGGCGCGGGCTTGGGCGAGCGTGGCCTCTAGCTGCGGCAAGTCAGGCTCGCCCCGCGCAACCATGTCCAGCACATCGCCCGGCAGCGCGCGGGCCAGATCATCGGCTTGCGCCACAGAGGCCGAGCGCAGTAACACCACACGCCGCGCGGATGCGGCAAAGGGCGCGGCTTCCGCCAGCACCCCGCGCCCGAAGCGGATCTCCCCCGCCGTCGCAAAGCCGAAGGGCGGCACGCTCATACGCCCAACACGGCATTGACCGCGCGGCCCCAGCGGTCATAGCGAGCGCTGCGTTCGGACGCATCCATCTGGGCGGTGAATTGCCGCTCGATCGCCCAGCCCTTGGCGAATTCGTCCATCCCCGGCCAGACGCCAGCGCGTTGGCCCGCCAGCCACGCCGCCCCCAGCGCCGTGGTTTCCAACACCTGCGGGCGGTCCACCGGCGCGCCGATAATGTCGGACAGGAATTGCATGGCATAATCATTCGCGGCCATACCGCCATCCACGCGCAAGGATGGCCGCGTGCCTTCGGCGGTCCAGTCAGCCTGCATCGCCTCTAGCAAATCGCGGGTCTGGTAGCCCACGGATTCGAGCGCCGCACGGGCAAATTCGGCCGGACCGGAATTGCGGGTTATCCCGAAAATCGCGCCGCGTGCTTCTGGGTTCCAATAGGGTGCGCCAAGGCCCACGAAGGCAGGCACGAGGATCAGGTCTTGGCTGGGGTCAGCTTTGTCGGCCAAGGCTTGGGTTTCGGGGGCGGCGCGGATGATCTGGATACCGTCGCGCAGCCATTGCACAACCGCGCCCGCAATAAAGATCGACCCTTCCAGCGCATAGGTGGGCGTGCCATCCAACTGGTAGGCGATGGTCGTCAGCAGCTTGCTCGAGGACGCAACCGGCTTGTCCCCGGTGTTCAGAACCGCAAAACACCCCGTGCCATAGGTGGATTTCATCATGCCGGGGCTGAAACAGGCCTGTCCGATTGTCGCGGCCTGCTGATCGCCCGCCACACCCAAGATCGGGATCTCGCGGCCAAACAAGTCAGCGCGCGTGGTCCCGAAATCGGCGGCGCAATCACGCACCTCTGGCAAGAGCGCCATGGGAATGTCGAACAGGTCGCAAATCGTCTGGCTCCACCGGCCCTTGTGAATGTCGTAAAGCATGGTGCGCGCGGCATTGGTGGCGTCGGTTGCATGGACCTTGCCACCTGTCAGGTTCCAGATCAGCCAGCTATCGACCGTGCCGAACGCCAACTCACCACGCTTGGCGCGCTCGCGTGCGCCATCCACGGTGTCGAGGATATATTTGACCTTGGTGGCCGAGAAATACGGGTCCGCCAGCAGCCCAGTGCGCGTGGTGATCATCGGTTCATGCCCGTCTGCACGCAGCTTTGCACAGAATTCAGCGGTGCGGCGGTCCTGCCAGACAATCGCGTTATGGATGGGCTTGCCGGTCGCTCGGTCCCAGATCAGCGTGGTTTCGCGCTGGTTTGTAATGCCGATCGCGGCAATGTCACTGGCCGACAGCCCCGCCTTTTCAATCGCGGCGCGCGCGGTGGCGGCGGTCGTGGCCCACAGATCGGACGGGTCATGCTCGACCCAACCCGATTGCGGGTAGGCTTGGGCAAATTCCTCTTGTGCGATGGTCTTGATCCGCATGGTGCCATCAAACACGATCCCACGGCTGGACGTGGTCCCCTGATCGAGTGCAAGAATATGACCCATCTGCAACCCCTCCCTAATGGTGTGTTATCTCGTTCTGCCCCAAAATCGAGGGGTGGCGCAATCTGTGCAGGGGGCGATTATTCTGCCGAGCGCAGGTCTTTGCCCGTTTGCTGCGCCATCCAGTCGCTCAGGGTATGCGCCTCTGCCTCGGACAAGCGCAGCCCCAGTTTCGAGCGCCGCCACAAAACATCTTCAGCGCTGAGGGCGTATTCGCTGGTCATCAGCCACGTGACCTCTGCCTCTGTCAGCGTTGCCCCGAAATCGCGCCCCAGATCAGCCGCAGAGGTGGCCGCGCCTAGGATCATCCGCGCCTCTGTGCCGTAAGCGCGCACCAGCCGCCGCGCCCAGAACGTGCTCAGAAATGGGTAATCGCGGCGCAAGTCATCGACCAATGCTGCCACGCCATCATGCGCAAAATTGCCCCCCGGCAAGGCGATGCCTGCCGTCCAAGGCCCGCGCGACAGCGGCAAATCCTGCCCGATCTGGTCAAGTGCGGCCTCTGCGAGACGCCGATAGGTCGTAATCTTGCCGCCAAAAATATTCAACACTGGCGCACCGGCGCTACGATCCACCCGCAACGTGTAGTCACGGGTCGCCGCGGTGGCAGAGCTTGCGCCGTCATCATAAAGCGGGCGCACCCCCGAATAGGTCCAGACAATATCGCCCGGCGTGACCGGTTCTTGAAATACTGGCTGGCAAAATTGCACAGGTAGTCGCGTTCCGCGTCTGTGCAGACGGGTGCGCGCGACGGGTCGTCATGTTCGGCATCTGTGGTGCCAATCAGGGTGAAATCCTGCTCGTAGGGAATAGCAAAGATGATGCGCCCGTCCGTGCCCTGAAAGAAATAGCATTTGTCATGGTCATAAAGTTTGCGCGTCACGATGTGACTGCCCCGCACAAGTCGCACGTTTTCGCGGCTGTTCAGGCGCAGCTTGCCATGAATGACATCGCCCACCCATGGACCAGCGGCATTGACCAACATGCGCGCCTGCACGATCTGCGTTTGACCGTTATGCCGCAACGTGACTTGCCAGATACCGTCGCTTACGGCGGCAGAGACGACCTCTGTCCGGGTTCGGATCATGGCACCATGCGCTTCGGCGTCGCGGGCATTCAGGACAACAAGGCGCGAATCCTCCACCCAGCAGTCGGAATACTCATAGGACAGCGCGAAGCGATCTTGCAGCACTGCGCCCTCTGGCGTGCCCGCAAGCGTTCGCGTGGTCGTTCCCGGTAGAATCTTGCGACCGCCCAAAGTGTCATACAGGAACAAGCCCAAGCGGATCAGCCAAGCCGGACGCCGCCCTTTCATCCATGGCATGACAGCCGACAGCAGTTTCGAGGTGGGCGTGTCGCTTTCGAACCGCATGTCCTTGTGGTAGGGCAACACGAACCGCAAGGGCCAAGAGATATGCGGCATTGCTTGCAAAAGGGTTTCGCGTTCAATTAGCGCCTCGCGCACAAGGCGAAACTCGAAATATTCAAGGTAGCGCAAGCCGCCATGGAACAGTTTGGTCGATGCCGATGATGTCGCCCCGGCCAGATCACCCTTCTCGCAAACCACAACCGACAGCCCACGCCCGGCGGCATCGCGCGCAATGCCGCACCCATTGATACCGCCGCCGATGATCAGCAGATCATGGATCGGCTGGCTGGCCCTCTGGAAATCGTGCGTGCCTGTCATGGCCCCTCCACAAGGTGAGTGTGCATACGCAGCATATGCGCCCGGCATGTTCGCTTTTCAACTCAATTTTCGATTTTCGATGCATTCTTGACGAGAACGCCAGTATACGAAAATTAAAATACGATTCTCCACGGTAAAACTTTTCGTTTTTGAACTCTTTCTCTTGAAACGAACATTCTATGCAGTCAGACTTTGGGCGTAGGTCGGGGTCAGGTTGGCCACGGCATTTCGAATCGGGGATGGCATGGCGCAAATGGACAGGCACCAAGAAATATTGGCGATAGCGCGGCGCGAGGGTCGGGTTGCGGTCGAAGGGCTAGCCAGCCATTTCAACGTGACCTTGCAGACCATCCGGCGCGATCTGTCGGACCTTGCCGAACAGGGCAAATTGCAGCGGGTTCATGGCGGCGCGGTTTTGCCCTCGTCCATTGCCAATCTGGGTTATCAAGACCGGCGCGATCTGAACGACGCCGCCAAAGCCGCGATTGCCCGCGCGGTCGCGGCAGATATTCCAAATGGCTGTTCGATCTTCCTGAATATCGGCACCACCACAGAGGCCGTCGCCCGCGCCCTGCGCGACCACCGCGACATCATGGTGCTCACCAATAACCTGAACGTGGCCAATATTCTGGTCGAGAACCAGCATTGTGAAATCATTGTCGTGGGCGGGTTACTGCGCCGCACCGATGGAGGGTTGATTGGCACTGTCGCCACCCAATCCATTGCACAATTCAAATTCGACCTGGCAGTTATCAGCTGTTCCGCCATAGATGATGATGGCGATATGCTGGATTACGACATTCAGGAAGTCGGCGTCAGCCAAACGATCCTGCGGCACGCGCAGCGCGCCTATCTGGTGGCGGATCAGTCCAAGTTCCGCCGCCGCGCGCCGGCACGCATTGGGTCAATGGCGCAGATCGCGCGGCTCTATACCGATGCACCGCTTTCAAAGCCATTGCAAGATAGCTGCCAAGGCTGGGGCACGGCGATCCACATCGCCACGCCACCGCCCTTCACCAGAAACGATATGGATTAGGAGTTGGATTTGCCTTCCAACGCATCTAGCCGCGCTTGCAGCGCCGCGTTTTCCTCGCGGGCTTTTTGCGCCATAGCGCGCACCGCGTCGAATTCCTCGCGGGTGACGAAATCGCGGTCTGCCAGCCAACGGTCGAGCAGGCTTTTCATCGCGGTCTCTGCCTCTGTGCGTGCGCCTTGCGCTACGCCCATGGCATTGGTCATCAGTTGCGACATGTCGTCCAGAAACTTGTTGCGGCTTTGCATGATGGCTCCTTTGCCGAAGGCTTTTGCCTGATATGTGACTTGGCAATCCAAAACGCAAGGTTGACTTCCCCGCCCGCCACGCGCCAGACAGTCGCAACCCTTGCCCGGACCTTGCCATGTTGTCGCCCCTTGCCATCCTGTTCCCTGATCTGCGCCCTGAGATCTTCTCGGTCGATATCGGCAATTTCAGTTTCGCACTGCGCTGGTATGCGCTGGCCTATATTGCCGGGTTCTTGTTGGGCTGGTGGATCATCCAACGCCTGATGGCACGGCCCGCCTTATGGCCCGCGCACACCGCCCCAATGCCCCCCGCCAAGGTAGAAGGGCTGCTGACATGGGTCATCATCGGGGTCATCTTGGGTGGGCGGTTGGGCTTCGTGCTGTTCTACCAAGCGGGCTATTACCTTGAATATCCGTCACAAATTCTGCGCATCTGGGAGGGCGGCATGTCCTTCCATGGCGGGTTTGCTGGCGTAATCGTAGCAGGGCTTCTCTATTGCCGTCGCCATGGCGTGCCGCCTATGCAACTGGCCGATGCGATGGCGCTTGTCGCGCCTATCGGGATCGGGCTGGGACGGCTGGCCAATTTCATCAATGCCGAACTTTGGGGGCGGCCCACGCTGGCGCCTTGGGGCGTAATCTTTCCCGGTCCTGCCGCGCAAGACTGTCCTTGGGATTGGCCCAGCACGCTCTGCGCGCGCCACCCCACGCAGCTATATGAAGCTGCGTTGGAAGGGGCGGTGCTCTTTGCCGTGCTGGCTTGGTTGGTCTGGCGGCGCGGTGCGCTGAAACAACCGGGCTTCGCGACCGGCGTTTTCGTTGCCGGCTATGGCTTGGGGCGGTTCACGGTCGAATTCTGGCGGCAGGCCGATGCGCAATTCATCACACCAGACAACCCGCTGGGCCATGTGCTGGCGCTTGGCCCCTTGGGCGTTAGCATGGGCCAAGTGCTATCGCTGCCGATGATTGCAATCGGCATCGCGCTGGTGCTGCACTCCCGGCGCACCAACGTCCAGACATGACTGCGCTGACCCAACTTTTGCGTCGCCAGATCGCGGCGCAAGGGCCGATCACATTGGCCGAGTATATGGCGCAATGCCTACTGCACCCGCGCCATGGCTATTACATCACCCGCGACCCGCTTGGGCAGGCGGGCGACTTCACCACAGCGCCCGAAATCAGCCAGATGTTTGGCGAGTTATTGGGCTTGCTGATCGCGCATGTCTGGATGGATCAGGGCGCGCCCACGCGTTTTGCCTTGGCCGAGCTTGGCCCCGGTCGCGGCACGCTCGTGGCCGATATTCTGCGCGCCACGGCGCGGGTGCCAGGGTTTCTTGAGGCTGCAGACCTGCACTTGGTCGAAGCCTCTCCAGTTTTGCGTGACGCGCAGGCCCAGCGCGTGCCCAGTGCGGTCTGGCATGACACGTCCGACAGCCTGCCCGAGGATTGCCCGCTTTTCGTGGTTGCCAATGAGTTTTTCGACGCCCTGCCCATCCGCCAATTCCTGCGCCACCCCAAGGGCTGGGTCGAGCGCGTGGTGGGACTGGAGGGCGACAAGCTGGCCTTCGGCTTGACACCACCTGCCCCGCTTTCCGGCTTGGACCACCGGCTGGATGGCACCCCAGAGGGCACCATGATTGAAACCTGCGCCCCGGCCCTGCCGATCATCGACGCGATCAGCACGCGCATTCAACGCCATGGCGGCTTTGCACTGATCGTCGATTATGGCGATTGGGGCAGCAAGGGCGACACGTTGCAAGCCATCTGGCAGCAGCAAAAGGATCACCCGCTTGCCCATCCGGGCGAAGCCGACCTGACGGCGCATGTCGATTTCCGCGCCTTGGCAGAGGCCAGCCCCTTGGTCGCAACGCCGTTAACCTCGCAAGGCGCGCTGCTTGCACAGCTTGGAATAGCCCAACGCGCGCAGGTGCTTGCCCAAGGTCTGACAGGGGCAGCACTTGAAAGCCATCTGGCCGCATATCGGCGCTTGACCGATGCCGCCGAAATGGGCCAGCTATTCAAGGCGCTCGGGCTTTATCCGGCTGGTGCGCCGCAACCGCCCGGTTTTGGACAGGTGACGTGACGCTAGAGATTATCACATCGGATGCGCTTGCGCCCCTGCGGCATGGGTTTTTCACCCGGCGTGGCGGGGCCTCTTCCGGTATTTTCGCGGGGCTGAATTGTGGCCCAGGCTCGTCCGATCAAAGCGACAGCGTGCGCTTGAACCGCGCCCGCGTGGCAACCGCGATGGAGGTGGAGCCACACGCGCTTGTCACCGTGCACCAAGTGCATTCGGCAGAGGTGGCCAGAATAAACGCGCCCATGGCAGATGCCGACCGCCCGCGCGCCGACGCGGTCGTGACCGCAACGCCGGGGCTGGCGCTGGCGATCCTGACCGCAGATTGTCAGCCGGTCTTGTTTGCCGACGCAGATGCGAGCGTTATCGGTGCCGCCCATGCCGGCTGGCGCGGCGCGCTGGATGGGGTTCTGGAGCAAACCATAGACGCCATGCTCGCCCTTGGCGCTGTGCGTGAGCGGATCACAGCCGTGATCGGCCCCTGCATCAGCCAACGCAATTATGAGGTGGGGCAGGATTTTCTGGAAAAGTTCCTGGATGAAGACCCCGACCACGCCCGCCATTTCGCCAATGGCGAGAACAGGCGCTACCAGTTCGACCTGCCGGGCTTTGGCCTTGCTCGTCTGCGCGCGGCGGGGGTGGATGCGCATTGGACGGGCCATTGCACCTATGCCGACCCGGCGGCGTTCTATTCCTATCGCCGGTCCTGCCACGAGGGGCAGGCCGATTATGGGCGGCTGATTTCGGTCATCCGGCTTTAAGCGTCCAGCCCTACGTTGAATTCTGCCATCAAGGCGCGCACGACTTCGCGCAGAGCTTCGGGCGCGTCTGCGCCCGCATCCACCGCTTTGGCATAGACCACGCGCTGGCGTTCGGCGCTGGTGCCATGGGCGACAATGTCTTGCGCGGCGCGCAACTCGTTCAGGCAGCCCAAAGCCATGGCGTCAGCGTCCAGAAGGTCGATCAGTTCCGCCACCAATTCGCCCATGGATGCCACCGCGCCGCGTCCGATATCCAGCAGCCCTTCGCGCGGACCGTAGCGCTGCGCGCGCCACCGGTTTTCGGCAATCAAGAACCGGTCATAGATGCGCCAGCGTTGGTTGCGGCGGCGTAGCTCGACCAGCATGCGGGTGATGGATTGCACAAGCGCCGCAATGGTCAGCGTATGCTCCATGATGGGCATGACATCGCAAATCCGCGCCTCGATGGTCGGAAAGCGGGCCGAGGGGCGAATGTCCCACCAGATTTTCGACGTGTCCTCGATCAGCCCCGCCCCAATCAGCATATCGACCGAGCGGCGATATTCGGCATAAGAGATGAAATCGGGCGGCAAGCCGGTGCGCGGCAAATTGTCGAACACGCTTATCCGGTAGCTGTTAAGCCCAGTATCCTGGCCGCCCCAGAAGGGCGAGGAGGTGGACAAGGCTAGCAGATGCGGCAGGAAATAGCTGATCTGGCGCATGATATCCATGCGCAGGTCATCATCCGGCAAGCCCACATGCACATGCGTGCCACAGATCAGCATACGCCGAACCACACCGCCCAGATCGCGCGCCAGATCGTCATAGCGGGGCTTTTCGGTGTGTTTGCGCGATTGCCAATCGGCGAATGGGTGACAGGATACGGCCAAGGGCGCCATGCCATATTGGGCCGCACAGGTGGCAATCATGCGGCGCAGATGCCCCAGATCGGCGCGCGCCTCGGCTACGCTGGCGCAAATCCCGGTACCAACCTCGATCTGACAGGCCAGAAATTCAGGCGAGACCTGATCGCCCAGTGCCTGCGCGCAGTCGCGCATCAGCGCATCGGGCACATCGACCAGCGCGCAGGTTTCGGCATCGACCAGCAGGTATTCTTCTTCAATGCCCAGCGTATATTCAACATCCACCATGCGTAACATGCTGCCGCGAAAAAAACCGTCACGCAAGAATTTGCTGTGGCGAGGCGCGCAACAGCGCGGTAGCCATACCGCATGATCCTGAACGCACGCTTGCCCTTTGCCCCATGGGTGGACCCCGCCCGCCGCCGCTTGCCCGGCGTCATGCCATTGGCGCGGGCCGATTGGTTGCTGATTTCGGACGCTTATGCAGCACAGATGGCAGAGCGCGCCCGGCTTTTGGCAGAGCGCCCGAGCGACGTTTTGGCCTGCCTAGCCCAAGCAGAGGATGCGGCGGCGGAATTGCTGAACAATGTGATAGCGAACCTGCCGGGCCATGGCTTCATGCTGGACGGGCCGCGCATAAGCTGCCCTGATGGGCGTGACCTAGACATCTCCGCCCTGCCTCCGCTTCATGTGTTGGGCCTGCTTGTGCAAGAGGATTTCTGCATTCTGCAAAAACCCAAAGGCAGCGCAGAACATGTGCTGACGGGTGCCGTGCTATGCTTCCCTTCCAGCTGGACACTGGCGGAAAAGCTGGGGCGGCCATTACTGCGCATTCATGCCCCGGTTGCCAGCTATGACGGCCCGATGGGTGCCCGCGTGCAGCGCATGTTCGACGCAATTCGCCCAGACCAGCCACTCTGGCGGGCCAATCTGCTGCGTTATACGAACGCAGCGCTCTATCAGCCGCGGCCCGAATTCGCACCCAAGGACAAGCGCGACGATGGCGATTTTATCCGCTCGGAACGCCAATGCCTGCTGCGCCTGCCGCAAAGCCGCGCGGTGGTTTTTTCCATTCACACCGCATTGGTGCGCCGTGGTGACCTGCGCCCGGCTGAAGCCGCAGCCTTGGCCGATATTCTCGCCTAGCGCAGGCTTGGACCAGACGCCAGCAGCCGCACACGCTTAGAGGGCGCGATCACCGGTCCGCGCAGGCTTGCGGCACGCGCCCGCAAAGCAGCGGCGCGGGCTCGTGGTGCCGCAGCAAGGCTAAGGCCGGTGCTTTGATCCGGGCGCGCGGCTTGATCGAGAATGCCAGAGATTGGCACCAAGGACGGGGCGCTCCCCCGCGCAAGCCTGTCAGCAGGCGGCAGATCAGGGGGTGTTACACAGGCCGAAAGCCCGGCGCAAAGGCAGCAGATCAAGATGGCGCGGTGCATGTCACAGACCCGTATCTAGACCATCTTATTTTATACCCGGAACAAACCGTTGCGCAAGGCGATCTTGCCCTACGCAACGGTCAGTTTGCTGACAGGAAAGAAATCAGTAACGCTCGAACACAATATCAGTCTCGCAAAGCCCGCGATACCAGTTGCCAACGAAGACATGATAAGCCCCGCTTTGAGCGTTACGCATATCCAACAGCGCATTCCAGTCATCATTGCGCCCGCCTTCCCAGATCGTCCAACCGCTGTAAAACCACTGGCCGCCAGGGTCGCGGATGGCAAGCACGGCATCGCA
>CAYNWX010000018.1:0-6718 GCA_964401005.1 uncultured Natronohydrobacter sp. | reverse complement strand
GCAGGCCGTAGCCGGTGTCTTGCGCCCCGACGATGGCCCCAAAGCTCATGGACCCGGTCGAGATGATGACACCGATCACGATCAGGCCAAGCGAGACTTCGTAAGAGATCATTTGCGCGGCGGACCGCAACGAGCCGAGGAAGGCGTATTTCGAGTTCGACGCCCAACCACCCATGATGACGCCGTAAACTTCCAGCGAGGCAATCGCCATCACGAACAGGATGGCCACGTTAATGTCGGCCAAAACCCAGCCATCGTTGAACGGGATCACCGCCCAAGCCAGCACCGCCAGAACGAAGCTGGCCAAGGGTGCAAGGAAATAGACAGGCCGGTCCACACCTGCCGGGATGACCACTTCCTTGACCACGAATTTGATTGCATCGGCAAAGGTTTGCAGCAGGCCCCACGGGCCGACCACGTTCGGGCCGCGTCGCATCTGGACTGCCGCCCAGACCTTGCGGTCGGCATAGACCAGAAAGATGAGGCTGATCATGACGAAGCCCACCACCAGCAGGGATTGCGCGGCAATCAGCACGGTAATGCCCAGTCCGGTTTCCAGAAAATCAGCCATGCGTCCCTCTATCCCTCAGACCGTTGGAATGTTCTGCGCTTTGCAGTCATCTACGACCACTTCCGCGTCTATTGTTCGTGTGCCGCGCGGCAGATCGGGCGAGATGGTATAGACCCCATCTGCTTCCCAAATACCACCCTTTTGGGCCGTGCTTGTGCGCACATGGCGCGCGAAACTGTAGCCCCGGATCAGGGCATATTGCGCCGCCGCGCAGCGTGTGTAAGCGATTGCCGCTATTTGCCCGCCATCGCCTGCAACCTGCACCAGAAAGCTGACCAGATCACCCTCTAGCAGGCGCGTGTCCATACCCAGATATTGCGTGCGCGCAGGCTGCTCCAGCGGTGCGCGCGGTGCGGCCCCGGCCACGCAACCCATTAACCCGCCGCAAGCAGCGGCGAGGGTCAGGGCTTTGCCTGGCAGGGTGCTGGCGATCATGGATTACTCCGCCGCCAGCGCGGTTTGCGCGCGCGCCTTGGCCATGGCAGAAAGTTCCGCCATCAGGCTCGACGCCCGCGCGATCGGGTTGGTCAGGTAATGATCGGCAATCGCGGGTTTGAACGCGGTTTGCGCCAAAGTTGCCATCGGCAGCGCTTGCCAATCGTTTTCCGGCACCTCGTCGATTTCGGCCAGATGCGGGAAAGCCGCGGTCAATTGGCTGCGCAGAGCGCCCAAGCTGTCGAATGGTAGCGCCGCACCCAGTTCGGCCGACAAAGCGCGCAGGATAGCCCAGTTTTCCTTGGCCTCTCCCGGTGCAAAGCCTGCACGCAGCGCAAGCTGTGGGCGGCCCTCGGTGTTCACGAACAAGCCGTTTTCTTCGGTATAGGCCGCGCCCGGCAGAATGATGTCAGCGCGGTGCGCGCCCCGGTCGCCATGGCTGCCTTGGTAGATGACGAAAGCACCGGGCTGGATCTCTATCTCGTCCGCACCAAGGTTATAGATGATCTCTGCGCCTTCGGTCGCGGCGCTTAGCCCTCCCTCGGTGGTGCAGCCAATATCCATCGCTCCGACGCGCCCGGCGGCGGTGTGCAGAACCAACAGCTTCGCGCCGGACTTTTCGGCAATCGCCTGCGCGGTGGCCAGCACAGCCTCGCCATCGGCGTCGCGCAAAGCACCTTGGCCGACGATCACGACGCATTCTTTGCCTGCTAGATCGGATATATCCAAGCCGAGCACATGCTCCAGCGCCGCGCGGTCGCTGCCTAAGTGCTCATAATCATAGGTCAGGTCCGCCGCTTCGCCCACCAGCGTGACATCTGCGCCGTGCAGCCACGCCTTGCGAATGCGCGAGTTCAGCACCGGCGCCTCGGCGCGCGGGTTGGTCCCGATCAGCAGGATTTTCTGCGCATGATCCACATCTTCGATCAGCGCAGTGCCGACATAGGCAGAGCGGTTGCCCACCGACAGCTTCGCGCCATCGACCCGGCATTCCGTGGTGCCGCCCAAGCCCTCGACCAGTTGCTTAAGCGCAAAAGCCGCCTCGACCGGGACCAGATCGCCCACCAGACCGGTGACTTTCTTACCTTTCATGGCGGTTGCCGCAGCGGCCAGCGCTTCGGGCCATGAGGCCGCGCGCAGCTTGCCGTTTTCGCGGATATAGGGCCGGTCCAAACGCTGGCGCTTCAGCCCGTCCCAGACATAGCGCGAGCGGTCAGCCAGCCATTCCTCGTTGATGCCGTCATGGTTGCGCGGCAGGATACGCATGACCTCGCGGCCCTTGGTATCCACGCGGATGTTGGACCCCAAAGCATCCATCACGTCGATGGTTTCGGTCTTGGTCAGCTCCCATGGGCGCGCGGTAAAGGCATAGGGTTTCGAAACCAACGCGCCCACCGGGCACAGATCCACGATATTGCCGACCATCTCGGATTCGATCAACGCGCCCAGATAGGTCGTGATCTCGGCATCCTCGCCGCGCCCGGTCTGGCCCATGACCTGCACACCTGCCACTTCGGTCGTGAAGCGCACGCAGCGCGTGCAGGAAATGCAGCGTGTCATATGGGTTTCGACCAGCGGGCCAAGCTGCAAATCTTCGGTCGCGCGTTTGGGTTCGCGGAAGCGCGAGAAATCAACGCCATACGCCATGGCCTGATCTTGCAAATCACACTCGCCGCCCTGATCGCAGATCGGACAATCCAGCGGGTGGTTGATGAGCAAGAACTCCATCACCCCCTCGCGAGCCTTCTTGACCAAGGGCGTGTTGGTCTTCACCTGCGGCGGGCTGCCATCTGGGAAGGGGCGCATGTCCTTCACCTGCATCGCGCAGCTTGCGGCGGGCTTGGGCGGTCCGGGCTGCACTTCGACCAAGCACATGCGGCAATTCCCGGCAATCGACAGGCGCTCGTGGTAGCAGAAACGCGGAATCTCTATCCCCGCCATCTCGCAGGCCTGAATCAGCGTCATGCTGCCGGGAACTTCCACTTCCTGCCCGTCGATGATGATCTTGCGAAGGTCAGACATAACTCACTTCTCCCGCAACCGGCTGCCAAGGGCGGTGCCTTGGGCGATCTCGTTGCTTGCATAGGCGCAGACGGCGCTTTCATTCATAGGGTCCACATCGGCGTCGCGCAGGTAGGTATAGACAAGCTGGCGCATCCGCTCTTGTTCAGCCTTGTCCTCGACAAAGGCCTCTATCTGCTGGCGGCTGGGGCCAAGTGCGCGGGCTTTGTTGTATAGGCCAAGGAAATACGTCACCCGCGCGACCCGCCCGGGCGGTTCAATGCTTTCGGGGCAGCTATCGCTGATGTGCTTGATCAGCGCCGCCGTAAACAGGCCGTTATACACGTCAGGCGTGCCGCGCAGCAGGGCATTCACCTCTGACTGCGTCATGGATTGCGCCGCGCCGCCCGTGGCAACAGACACGGCGAGTGCGATCCCGGCCAAAACCTGTTTACGCAACATCTGCCTACTCCGCCGCCACCCGTCCGGCCTTGTTGGCGCGGATGCGGTCTTCGATTTCGTCGCGGAAATTGCGGATCAAGCCCTGAATGGGCCACGCCGCCGCATCGCCAAGCGCGCAGATCGTATGCCCCTCGACCTGTTTGGACACGTCCCAGAGCATGTCGATTTCCTCGATCTCGGCCTCTCCGCGCACAAGGCGGTCCATGACCCGCATCATCCAGCCGGTGCCTTCGCGGCAGGGCGTGCACTGGCCGCAGCTTTCGTGCTTGTAGAACTTGGCCAGACGCCAGATCGCGGCCACGATGTCGGTGGATTTGTCCATCACGATCACCGCGGCTGTGCCAAGGCCCGACCGCAGATCCTTTTGCAGGTAGTCGAAATCCATGATTGCACCCTGCATGTTTTCGCCGCGCACACATGGGACGGACGACCCGCCGGGGATAACCGCCAGCAAATTGTCCCAGCCACCGCGAATGCCGCCGCAATGCGTGTCGATCAGCTCTTCAAAACTGATCGACATGGCCTCTTCGACCACGCAGGGTTTGTTCACATGGCCGGAAATGGCGAAAATCTTGGTGCCCGCGTTGTTGGGACGGCCAAAGCCTGCGAACCAAGCGCCGCCACGGCGCAGGATGGTCGGCACAACGGCGATGGATTCCACGTTGTTCACCGTGGTCGGGCAGCCATATAGCCCCGCGCCCGCCGGAAATGGCGGCTTCATGCGCGGCATACCCTTTTTGCCTTCAAGGCTTTCCAGAAGCGCCGTTTCCTCGCCGCAGATATAGGCGCCCGCGCCATGGTGCAGATAAATGTCGAAATCCCAGCCCGATTTGCAGGCGTTGGGACCAACAAGACCGGCGTCATACGCTTCATCAATGGCGTTTTGCAGCGCTTCTTTCTCGCGGATGTATTCGCCGCGGATGTAGATGTAGCAGGCATGGGCATTCATGGCGAAGCTGACGATCAGGCACGCTTCGATCAGCGTATGCGGATCGTGACGCATGATCTCACGGTCCTTGCAAGTGCCCGGCTCGGATTCGTCGGCATTCACCACCAGATAGGCGGGACGCCCGTCGCTTTCCTTGGGCATGAAAGACCATTTCAGGCCGGTCGGGAACCCGGCCCCGCCACGCCCGCGCAACCCCGATTGCTTCATCTCATCGATGATCCAGTCGCGGCCCTTCTCTAAGATCTTCTTGGTGCCATCCCAATGGCCACGCGCAATCGCGCCTTTGAGCGAGCGGTCATGCATGCCGTAAAGGTTGGTAAAGATGCGGTCTTTGTCGTCCAGCATATGCGTATCCCTATCTGCGCGCTCAGCGGCCCTTCAGTCGCCAGATGCGAAAAGTCACGATCAGGCCCCAGGCAAAGGCGGCAAGGGCGGCGAAATCTACCAAGAACGCATACCGCGCCTGCCAGCCAAACTGGCCCCCGACAAATTGCAGACCGACCCACAGAACAATCGCCACGGCCATCACAGCACCGGCAAGCCGTGCTTGTCGGGCGAGCGCCATGTCCTGTTCACTGGGTTTGGTCATGCCCACCATCCTTTGCACCCCGGTCAGGAGCGGCTTGAGAATTCGGTCTCGCCACCTTCGGCGAGGATTTTGGCCTGCGCGATCCACTCATCGCGCTCGATCCGGCCCTTGAACTTCAACCGCGTGTCGACCCATGCGATCTCTGCTTCAGTCCAGCTTGCGATTTGCCAGAAATGCCAAACGCCCAACTCATTCAGCGTGCCTTCCAGCTTGGGCCCGACACCCTTGATCTTTTTCAGATCATCGGGCGTGCCGCGCGCCTCAGACAGCATTTCGGGCTTTTCTTCGGCAATATCGGAGCCTGTCGCTGGCGCAGGTTCCACCACTTCGCCCTCGGGCGCTGGGTTGGCAATCTCTTCCTTGGCGCGCAGCGTGGCGCTATCACCATGGGCCTTCGGGGCAGCCTCGGCATCGGCTGGCCGAGGCAACTCAGCCACCTCGCCGCCCATTGGCAACCCGTCAGCGCGCGGGTGGTCGCGCCATGGGGCAACCAGCGGCACCTCAGTCCCATCAATGCGTTTCAGCGTGTCGCCAATGCCCGTGGCCAAGGCGACAGATCCGTTCTGCGTCTGGCCGGTATAGTCCTTGAGTGTCGTCGCCCCGCCCAGGGGTTCGGACGCAAAGCGCCCCTTTTGCGAGCCGGGCGCGGGTACCTTGCCTGCCGCCATATCGTCGATCAACTTCGCGAAGCTTTCGGCGTCCAGATCCTCGTAATAATCCTTGCCGATTTGCGCCATAGGGGCGTTCGAGCACGCGCCAAGGCATTCTACCTCTTCCCACGAAAACTTGCCATCGGCAGACAGTTTATGCGGCTGCTTGGCGATCTTCTCGCGGCAGACCTTCACCAGTTCCTCGGACCCGCACAGCATGCAGGGCGTGGTGCCACAAATCTGGAAATGCGCCACGCTGCCAACAGGTTGCAACTGGAACATGAAGTAGAATGTCGCCACTTCCAGCGCCCGGATATAGGCCATGTCCAACATGCTCGCGACATGTTCAATCGCCGCGCGAGTCAACCAGCCATGCTGTTCCTGCGCGCGCCACAAAAGCGGTATGATGGCGCTGGCCTGACGGCCCGCCGGATACTTGGCGATCTGCGCTTCCGCCCATGCCTGATTGGCCGGGGTGAAGGCGAAGCTTGCAGGCTGGTCGGGGTGAAGGCGGCGTAGCATTAGCGGTCAATCTCTCCGAACACGACATCCATGGTGCCGATAATGGCGGCCACATCGGCCAGTTGGTGGCCCTTGGCCACATGGTCCATGCTTTGCAGGTGCAGGTAGCCCGGCGCACGCAGTTTCGCGCGATAGGGCTTGTTGGTGCCATCGGCCACCAGATACACGCCGAATTCGCCCTTGGGCGCTTCCACGGCGGCATAAACTTCACCCGCAGGGACGTGGAAGCCTTCGGTATACAGCTTGAAATGGTGGATCAGGCTTTCCATCGAGGTTTTCATATCCGCCCGCGACGGCGGCGTGATTTTGCCGCGCGCCAGCACATCACCCTGCCCCTCTGGCGCGCGCAGCTTTTCGATGGCTTGCAACATGATCGAGGTCGATTCGCGCATTTCCTGCATCCGGCACAGGTAGCGATCATAGCAATCGCCATTCTTGCCGACGGGGATCTTGAAGTCGAATTCGTCATAGCATTCATAGGGTTGCGCGCGGCGCAGATCCCACGCCAGCCCCGACCCGCGCACCATCACGCCGGAATA
>CAYNWX010000017.1:0-8115 GCA_964401005.1 uncultured Natronohydrobacter sp. | reverse complement strand
TTAACGCATTAAAGATCATCCCCGGCGCAGCAACGTGCCGGGGTTTTTCATGGCAGGACGTCCAGATGTTTTTTGACCCGCTTCTCTACAGCTTCATGTGCCTTGGCCTGTTTTCGCCGGGGCCAAATGTAATCATGCTAACGGCCTCGGGCGCGCGTTTCGGGTTCCGGCGCAGCTTGCCGCATCTGTTTGGGGTTGTGATTGGTGTGGGCGTGATCGGCGCTGTCACGGGCTTGGGCGTGGGCGCGCTGATCCTCGCAAACCCGGAGCTGGCTTTGGTGCTGAAATCACTCGCCGCCGGTTGGATCCTCTACATGGCGTGGAACTATTTCAACGCCACGCGCCGCCCTGCCGCTCAGGCCAAGGACGATGGCAAGCCCATGACGCTGCTGCAAGCCGCGCTGTTTCAATGGATTAACCCCAAAGTCTGGGCGGTCGCCTTCGCGGCCTCGGCAGGCTATGGCGCGGGGCTGGGGCCGGTTCTGGAATCGGCGCGCCTAGCCACCGCCTTCAGCGGGGTGAACCTGTTCGTCTGCCTGTTCTGGACCAGCGCAGGCGCGCTTTTGACCACGCTCCTGTCGTCGCCCGCGCGCTGGAAGGTGTTCATGCGGATTATGGCGGTGCTTCTGGCGCTTTCGGCCCTGATGGTGTTTCGCTAAAGCGCCGCTTCCCTTTCGGGCGGGCGCGTGGCACCTAAAGGCAAAGACGCTACAGAGGTGACCGCCATGCAAAGCCCCGCCCCCTACCCCGCCGCCCGTATGCGCCGCCTGCGCCGGACCCGCGCCCTGCGCGAGATGGTTCAGGAAAACGGGCTATCGGTGGGCGATCTGATCTGGCCGGTTTTCATCCGCGATGGCAAAGGCATCGAAGAACCCATCGCGTCCTTGCCGGGTGTCAACCGCCTGTCGCTAGACCGCCTGCTGCCCGCAGCAGAGCGCGCGCTGGCGCTTGGCATTCCCGCAATTTGCCTGTTCCCCTATACCGCGCAAGAATTGCGAACAGAGGATTGCGCTGAAGCGTGGAACCCCGACAACTTGACCAACCGCGCCATCCGCATGTTGAAGGCGGAACTGCCAGAGCTGATGGTCATGACCGACATTGCGCTCGACCCCTACAACGCAAATGGCCATGACGGCTTTGTCATGGATGGCCAGATCGTGAATGACGAAACTGTTGAGGCGCTGGTCAAGATGGGCTTGGCGCAGGCAGAAGCGGGGGCTGATATCCTTGGCCCGTCCGACATGATGGACGGGCGTATCGGCGCGCTGCGCAGCGCGATGGAGGCCGCCGGGCACCGTGATGTGGCAATCCTGTCCTATGCCGCCAAGTTTGCCTCGGGCTTTTACGGCCCCTTCCGCGATGCCGTGGGCGCAGGCGCGCGTTTGGTGGGCGACAAGGCGACCTATCAGATCAACCCCGCCAACCGCGAAGAGGCCTTGGCCTGCGTCGCCCGCGATCTGGCTGAAGGGGCCGATATGGTCATGGTCAAACCCGGAATGCCCTATCTGGACATCTGCCGCGCCGTCAAAGATCGCTTCGCGCGCCCAACCTTCGCCTATCAGGTGTCAGGCGAATACGCGATGCTGATGGCGGCAGCGCAAAACGGCTGGCTGGATGGCGACAAGGTCATGCTCGAAAGCCTGATGGCCTTCAAGCGCGCGGGCTGCGATGGGGTGTTGACCTATTTCGCCCCGCGCGTGGCCGAAGCCCTGCGCAAGTAACTGCTTAGCGTTGACCCGCACAGGTGACAAGGCACTTAAATCGCGGTATTCTCAGTAGCAAATCGCAAGATAGCGATGGTGCAAAACAGAGGCAGAGCAATGAATCAAATAAGCAGGCGGGCGTTCACGCTCGTAGGGCTGGCGGGTATCATATCGGGTTTGGCGGCTTGTGGAAACCCGATAGGCGGTGGCGGTGCGGACCGGCTGGATGCACGGGTCGACGCCGCGCGCGACTATTTGCGCAGCAATTTCCCCAGCTTGGAAGAACTATTCCGCAACGCGCGCGGCATCCTTTACATTCCAGTTGTCACCGAAGCGGGTCTGTTCGTGGGCGGCGCTTATGGCCGTGGGGCGCTGCGCATCAATGATGCAACGGTCGACTATTATTCGGCCACGCGTGCAAGTTTGGGTCTGCAAATCGGCGCCCAGCAATACGCCCACGCGCTGTTTTTCATGACCGAACAGGCCTTGTCGGATTTCCGCTATTCCGAGGGCTGGGCCGCCAGCGCTGATTTGCGCTACGCGACGCCCTCGCAAGGGGGGTCTTTGGGGGCAGAGACGACAACACAATTTGCGCCGGTCATCGCGGTCGTGTTCGGCCAGTCGGGCATTCTGGCAGGCGCATCGCTCGCTGGCGTCAAATACGCCCGTATCATTCCCTAAACCCCGCGCCCCGGCCGCAGAGCCGGGGCCTATTTGCCCAAGCACCCTGGCGCCCCGGACGTGATCCGGAGCCTCTCGCTCAGCCGCGCAACGCCGCCACATCCTCTGGCGTCGCGAAGTTGAGCGCCTCTGCCTCTTTGGCAATCCGCTTGACCATACCCGACAACGCCTTGCCCGCGCCGATTTCCCAGAACTCGGTCACGCCCTGTGATGCCATCCAAGCCACCGACTCGCGCCAGCGCACGGACCCTGTCACCTGCGCGATCAGCAGCTTGCGGATCGTGTCCGGGTCGCTCACGGCCTCGGCGCGGACATTGGCGACCACGGGCACGGCGGGGGTGTTGAGCGTCACATCGGCCAAAGCCTCTGCCATCACATCGGCAGCGGGTTGCATCAGCGCGCAATGGAACGGAGCTGACACCGGCAGGAGCATGGCACGTCGCGCGCCGCGCGCTTTGGCAATTTCGACCGCACGTTCAACCGCCGCCTTGTGACCAGAGACGACCACTTGCGCCGGGTCGTTGTCATTGGCGGCTTGGCATACCTGCCCTTGCGCCGCTTCCTCCGCAACCTCTGTGACGGTTGCGAAGTCCAGCCCCAGTAGCGCCGCCATCGCGCCCTCGCCCACGGGTGTTGCGGCCTGCATAGCGCGACCGCGAATGCGCAATAACTTGGCTGCATCGGTCACACTCAGCGCCTCTGCCGCCGCGAGCGCCGAATATTCGCCCAGAGAATGCCCCGCGACATAGGCCGCATCGGTGATCGTTACACCTTCGGCCTGCATCGCGCGCAGCGTGGCCAGCGACGTGGCCATCAGTGCCGGTTGCGCATTCGCCGTCAGGGTCAGATCGGCAATGTCGCCTTCCCAGATCAGCGCTGATAGGCGTTCGCCCAGCGCGTCGTCCACCTCTTGGAACACGGCTTTCGCGGCTGGGTAGCTTTCGGCCAGCGCTCGGCCCATCCCAATGGTTTGTGCCCCTTGACCGGGAAACAGGAATGCGCGGCTCATATCATTCTCCAAGCTATGTATGCCGTATGGGAATGCCCCAAAGTGCTGTCCGGTTCAAGCGCCGGTCGGGCTTGCGCGGGGCGGCTATTGTGGTAGCGTTCTTGCAAACCGCCCCGCATATCAGGAGCCACCAATGCTGGACCGCCCCACCCCCAATGACCTGCGCGCGTTCTGGATGCCGTTTACCGCCAACCGCCAGTTCAAATCGGCCCCGCGCATGTTGGTGGCGGCGAATGGCATGCATTACACCACCTCGGACGGGCGGCAGATTCTGGATGGCACCGCGGGGCTGTGGTGCTGCAACGCCGGCCATAGCCGCCCGCTGATTACCGAAGCGATCCAGAAGCAGGCGTCGGAGTTGGATTATGCCCCCGCCTTCCAGATGGGCCACCCCAAGGCGTTCGAACTGGCGAACCGGCTTGTCGACTTGGCGCCAGAGGGCTTGGATCATGCGTTTTTCACCAATTCCGGGTCCGAAAGCGTGGAAACTGCGCTGAAGATTGCCATCGCCTATCATCGTGCGCTTGGCAACGGCACCCGCACAAGGCTGATCGGGCGTGAGCGCGGCTATCATGGCGTGAATTTCGGCGGCATTTCGGTGGGCGGCATTGTCAACAATCGTCGCCATTTCGGAGCTATGCTGGCGGGGGTGGACCACCTGCCCCACACCCATCTGCCCGAAAACCAATGGTCGCGCGGCCAGCCCGAACATGGGAGGCATCTGGCCGATGAGCTGGAACGCATTGTCGCGCTGCACGGTGCCGACACGATTGCCGCCGTGATCGTGGAACCCGTGGCTGGGTCCACGGGCGTTCTGATTCCGCCCAAAGGCTATTTGCAACGCCTGCGCGAGATCACGCGCAAGCATGGCATCTTGCTGATCTTCGACGAGGTCATCACCGGCTTTGGCCGTCTTGGCAGCGCCTTTGGCGCGCAGCATTTCGATGTCACACCCGATATGATCACCTGCGCCAAGGGTCTGACCAATGGCGTGATCCCGATGGGCGCTGTGCTGACCACGGCCGATATTCACGATGCTTTCATGCAAGGCCCGGAAAACCTGATCGAGCTGTTCCACGGCTACACCTATTCGGGCAACCCGATTGCCTCGGCAGCCGGACTGGCCACGCTGGAAACCTACAAACAAGACGATCTGTTCGCGCGCGCGCACGACATTGCCCCCTATTGGGAAGAGGCAGTGCATTCGCTGAAAGGTCATCGCCACGTGATCGACACCCGCAATATGGGGCTGATCGGCGCGGTGGAACTTGAACCGATTGCCGGAGCCCCCACCAAGCGCGCCTTTAACGCGTTCCTGAAAGCCTATGACAAGGGCATCCTGATCCGCACCACGGGCGATATCATCGCCATGTCGCCGCCGCTGATTATCGAGAAAGCGCATATCGACCAGTTGATCGGCACCTTGGCAGAGGTTCTGGACACGCTTGAGTAAATCCGTCGCCCGCGTGGCCCGCGCGTTGCAGGATGCGGGCCTTGCCAACACCATTTCAGAACCCGGAGAAGCGCGCACTGCCGAACTGGCCGCCGAGGCCTGCGGCTGTGCGCTTGACCAGATCGTTAAGTCGATACTCTTTGCCGGACAGGAAAGTGGCGCGCTTTACCTGTTCCTGACGGCAGGAGGCAACCGCATCTGTGCTACGAAAGCCAGTGCGCTGACGGGCGAGGCTTTGGGACGCGCCGACGCGGCCCAAGTGCGCAGCGTGACGGGCTTTGCCATCGGTGGTGTGGCCCCAATTAGCCATCTGACGCCCCCCAAAACATGGGCCGACCCGCGCCTTCTGGACTTTGATCTTGTCTTTGCCGCCGCAGGAACGCCGCGCCACGTCTTTTCAATCACGCCACGTGTTCTTATGTCTGTGGCCCATGCCACAGTTGCGGATTTTATTGAATGACCCTGCCTGACCCGGCGCTCCAGCCTGAATTCTATTCTGATGTGCCTTATAAACGCGCAGGTGCTTGGGCCATCGATCTTGTGGTAACGGTGGCGCTGACCCTTGTCGGGCTGGTGCTGACCCTGTTCATCAGCGCATTTTTCCTGCCGCTTCTGTTTATGGCCATTTCCGTGGCGTAT
The DNA here is from genome assembly GCA_964401005.1 of uncultured Natronohydrobacter sp. Classification (GTDB taxonomy): domain Bacteria; phylum Pseudomonadota; class Alphaproteobacteria; order Rhodobacterales; family Rhodobacteraceae; genus Roseinatronobacter. Next base: position 2,630 of record CAYNWX010000017.1, on the reverse strand, counting down.
CGCACCGTCATGCTGTCGCGCTATGGGGCCACCGTGGGCATGATGGTCATGGCACTGAAATGGCGCCATCTCAACGGACGCACGCCCGATACGACCAGCGCGCTTTTGTATAGCAGCGCCCATGCTGTGATGTGGACGGTATTCCCGCTTCAGATTGTTTCCATCGCGTTGATATTGCTGTCTCCTTACCGGCAAGGGTTGCACGATCACCTGCTTGCGACCACGATGGTACACAAGCTTGCGCCGGAATAAGCCAATCGAGCCGAATGCAGGCTTGGCGGACGGCAAAACGCTTGTTAGTCTTTGCTGGTTTTACAAGTTCAAGAGCCAAGAATGCGCCATTCCCTGCCGACAGTTCCGCAGTTCTACGTGACTGCGCCACAGCCTTGCCCCTATCTGCCGGGTCGGATGGAGCGAAAGCTGTTCACGGCACTGCATGGCGAACATGCAGAGGCGATGAATGACAAGCTGTCACAACAGGGCTTCCGGCGGTCGCAAAACGTGCTTTATCGCCCGTCTTGTGCGGATTGCGCGGCATGTTTGTCGGCGCGCATTCGCGTGGCCGATTTCACGCCGTCCCGGTCGCAACGACGTATCTTAAAGCGCAACGCCCATTTGCAGCGCGACGTGACCAGTGCTTGGGCGACAGAGGACCAATATGCGCTGTTCCGCCGCTATCTGGACCACCGCCACACGCATGGCGGCATGGCCGATATGGATGTGTTCGAATATTCCGCCATGATTGAAGAAACCCCGGTGCGCACCCGCGTGCTGGAATATCGTGACGCTGCAAGCGGCCCGAATGGCCCACTTATTGCCGCATGCCTCAGTGACGTGCTTGATGACGGGCTGAGCCTTGTCTATTCGTTCTTCGATCCAGAGCTGCGCGACCAATCACTGGGCAGTTTCATGATTCTTGACCAGATAGACCTTGCCCGCCGCGTGGGGCTGCCCTTTGTCTATTTGGGCTATTGGGTGCCGGGCAGCCCAAAAATGAATTATAAGGCGCGCTTCTCGGCACTGGATGTCTATCACGACGGAAAATGGCGTGAGATGGATGACCCCAAGAAATTCTCGGGCGCAACACATCCGCTGTCCGTGCAACCTATCGCCGAACAGGTCGCCAAGCTGTCTCTGCCCGCCGAAATGGGCGGCCCGGTCGACATGGCGGCACAAAGATCCCGGCGCTAATCGCGGAATATCTTGGCCGCCAACGCAACGCGGGCGGCCATTGTCAGCGCACAAAGCGCAGCAAACACATAGGCCAAGGGTGCAAACCAGTCGGGCAATAGGCAAATCGCAATGAAAAACGCGATTGTTTCCGCGCCTTCCAGCAAACCTCCGGTGAAGTAGAGCGATTTCACCCCATGCACGGTGCTGCGCATCTTCTTCTTCTCGGCCAAGATAGCGTATCCCAGAAAAGACGCGCCGTTGATGTAAAAGCTAGCCAGAAGCACCGCACCCGCAACGCCGTTACTGGCCGGGTCATGCAACACAAACGCCAAGGGAATGGCGGCATAGAACACGAAGTCGCTGGTGATATCCAGATAGCCGCCGAAATCCGTTACGCCTTGTGCGCGCGCCACCGCGCCATCCAGCCCATCCGCCACGCGCGACGCAAGGATCAGCGCCACTGCCAGCAGGAAATGCCCCGCCACAATCGCCCCGGCCCCGGCCAGCCCGAAAGCCAGCCCGATCAGCGTGACCATATTCGCGGTCAGCCCTGTGCGTGCGATCTGGCCACCGATCAGGTCCAAGGGCGGGTCAATAAGCGGGCGTAGGTGACGGTCAAGCATGGGTCTTGGGCCTTCGAAAATTTGCAACGGGTACTTACTATACGCGACGCACACAACGAATGTTTCACGATAAGGTGTCGCAACCTGAAACTTACCGTAACCTTTGACAGTTTAGCATCGTAAAGGCACATACGGGAAAACAGGAAGGACCACCTTATGCGATTTTTGAGCTGCGCGGCGGCCTGCGCGATGGCTTTTTCACTGCAAGCCACGGCCCAGACACCAAACCCGGCCAATTGGCCCGCCGTTCTGGAAGAAGCGCGAGGTCAGACGGTCTATTGGCACGCTTGGGGCGGCGATCCGCGGATCAACGCCTTTATCGAGCAGGTTGGCGCAGAGCTGTCAAAGCGTCATGGCGTGACCTTGGAACATGTCCGCTTGGCTGATACCGCAGACGCCGTCACCCGCGTGGTGTCAGAGCGCGCAGCAGGCCGCGACACCGGCGGCGCGGTCGATGCGATCTGGATCAACGGGGCGAATTTCGCCTCTATGAAAGAGCAAGGCCTGCTGTTTGGCCCCTTCGCCGAAAGCTTGCCGAACTGGGCGCTGGTCGATACGGAAGCAAACCCCGCCATCCTGATTGACTTTACCTTGCCGGTCGAAGGCTATGGCAGCCCTTGGGCGATGTTCCAAATGGTGTTCGAATATGACAGCGCGGCGGTGCCGGAACCGCCCCGCTCGCTGGAAGCTTTGCGCGCATGGATTGCCGACAATCCCGGCCGGTTCACCTATCCGCAGCCGCCCGATTTCCTTGGCACCAGCTTTTTGAAACAGGCACTTTACGGCGTTCTTGATGACCCCAAGGTGCTGCTTGGTCCTAGCGAAGCAGTGGAT
>CAYNWX010000016.1:0-15962 GCA_964401005.1 uncultured Natronohydrobacter sp. | reverse complement strand
AGCATCGGCTTGCACCAGCGCGATAATGACCGCTTGCTGGTCACACTGCGCAACCTGCGCGATCAGGGCAATACCGTGATCGTGGTCGAGCATGACGAGGAAGCCATACGCACCGCCGATTACGTGCTCGATATTGGCCCCGGCGCGGGTGTGCATGGCGGGCAGGTCGTGGCCAAGGGCACGCCCGCCGAAATCATGGCCGACCCGGCCAGCGTGACGGGCCAATACCTGACCGGCGCGCGCGAGATTGCGGTGCCGAAGACCCGCCGCAAGGGCAATGGCAAGAAGATCAAGATCGTGAGGGCCAGTGGCAACAACCTGCGCGATGTGACGGTTGAATTTCCCTTGGCCAAATTCGTCTGTGTCACCGGCGTGTCGGGCGGCGGCAAATCCACACTGACGATTGAAACGCTGTTCAAGACAGCCTCTATGCGGTTGAACGGCGCGCGTCAGACGCCGGCACCCTGCGAGACGATTAAGGGCTTGGAACAACTCGACAAGGTCATCGACATTGACCAGCGCCCCATCGGGCGCACACCAAGGTCAAACCCCGCGACCTACACGGGTGCCTTCGGTCCCATCCGCGACTGGTTCGCGGGCCTGCCGGAGTCGCGTGCGCGGGGCTACAAGCCCGGTCGTTTCAGCTTCAACGTGAAGGGCGGGCGCTGCGAGGCCTGTCAGGGCGACGGGGTCTTGAAGATCGAGATGAATTTCCTGCCCGATGTCTATGTCACCTGCGAAACCTGCAAGGGCAAACGCTACAACCGCGAAACGCTGGAAGTTCTGTTCAAAGGCAAATCCATCGCCGATGTGCTGGATATGACTGTGGAAGAGGCGCAAGGATTCTTTGAGGCCGTGCCCTCCATCCGCGAGAAGATGGATGCGCTGATGCGCGTGGGTCTGGGCTATATCAAGGTCGGCCAGCAGGCGACGACGCTCTCGGGCGGCGAGGCGCAGCGCGTGAAGCTGTCCAAGGAACTGGCGCGGCGCTCCACCGGGCGGACGCTGTATATTCTGGACGAACCGACCACGGGCCTGCATTTCGAGGATGTGCGCAAGCTGTTGGAAGTGCTGCATGAATTGGTCGATCAGGGGAATACGGTTGTCGTGATCGAGCATAATCTGGATGTGGTGAAAACCGCCGACTGGATTATCGACATCGGGCCAGAGGGTGGCGATGGCGGCGGGCAGGTGGTGGCGGTTGGAACGCCCGAAGACGTGGCCAAGGTTGAGGCCAGCCATACCGGGCGCTATTTGGCACCGCTGTTGAAGCCGAAGCGGGTGGCGGCGGAGTAGGGTGGAACCGCCCGCCGATGGCGCGGCGGGCTTCGCCCTCGTTTCGCAGCTTGGTGCTTAACCGGCCAGCGCCTCTTCCAGCCCCGCGACCACGTCATCCACGCTGTCACACAGCCTGAAAAACCCGCGTAAGCTGGGATCGGCAAAGCCTTGGGCGATGATGTGATCAACCAGTGCGGCCAGAGGGGTCCAATAGCCGGCGGTATTCAGCACAAAAATAGGCCGTGCATGCAGGCCCAATTGCCGCCATGTCAGCACTTCGAAGAACTCGTCCAGCGACCCGGCGCCACCCGGAAGCACCACGATGGCGTCGGAATTGCTGAACATGATCTTCTTGCGTTCGTGCATGGTTTCGGTGATCACCAATGTGCCCAGATCGCGCTTGGCCACTTCGCCTTGCATCAGATGGGTCGGGATCACCCCGAAACTGTCGCCGCCAGCCTCAATGCAGGCGCGCGCGACTTCGCCCATCAGCCCCACGTCGCCTGCGCCGTAAACCAGCCGCCAGTCGCGCTCAGCAATCTTGCGGCCCATCAACTGTGCCTGGGCAATATAGGCCGGATCAACACCTGCCCGCGAACCGCAGAAAACACAAATAGAAGGGGTCGAACTTGACATGGGGGGCAAACCTTGTAGCGATTTCTTTTGCCAGCAGGTATCTGGCTTGGTAGTTTTGTGCAAGTTTGCGCAATGCAGCAGGGGCAATGCGCGCCGGAGTATCTGATGCTGAAATTTCTTCCCAAGGAAACGCTGGCGCAATGGGCAGTCGGATCGGTCGCCGTTGCGGGCGCGGCCAGTGTCGCCTATGTTCTGGTCTTTCCAGAGCAAGACCCACCGCAACTGCCGCCCCCGAATGTGGTCATGATTGCACCGGAGGTGGTGGATGCGCCTGCTCCTGCAACGGAGCCGGACATGCGCGTGGCGGCATTGGAGGCCGTGCGCGATGCTGCACCGCAATTCGATATCGTGCGCGTGACAGATCTTGGCAGTGTCTTGGTGGCCGGGCAGGCGCCTGCCCGCGTGCAGGTCGCCGCTTTGGTGGACGAGGCGCAAGTGGCCCAGACCGTCAGTTCCGATGCGGGTGAATTCGTAATGTTGTTCGATGTAGAACCCAGCCGGACCCCCCGCGTCCTGGAATTGGAAGTCCGCTTGCCCGAGGGCGGGCGCATTCGTTCCGCCGACACGCTGATGCTGGCCCCCAGCAGTGCCGCGCTTGCGGGTGTCGACACCAACGCGCCCCGAATGGTGGCGCGTGAGGTGGCCGCCGCGCCGTTGTTTGGTGCTCCGGCCGATCCGTCCCGTCCCGACCTTCCTGATGAAGTTGCAACCAGCATGCCCCAAAGCGCGGATCTGCAAACTTTGCCAGCGGATGTGGCGCGGGCCGAAGAATCCCGGACTGAGCCCGATACGGCACCCCGCACGGGCCAGGCCTCGGCAGCGCCACTGGCGGTGTTGATGCGCGCCGACGGCTCGGTGCAGGTCTTGGGCGACGCGCCGCGCTTGCCGCAATCTGGTGGCGCGCAAGGCAATGTCGTGATCGACTCCGTTGTCTATGACCGCGAGGGCGATGTGGTTATGGGCGGCCGCACTGGACGCGGTTTGGCCGATATCCAGATATACCTCGACAACCAGCCAATCTTACGCACGCGCGCCGATGCAGATGGCGCTTGGCAAGCGCAGTTGGACGGGATCGAACGTGGCGTCTACCGCTTGCGGGTGGATGAATTGGATGCTGCGGCGCAAGTGACCTCGCGCGCAGAAATACCGTTTGAAAGAGTCATGCCCGAACTGGCCCGCGAGGCGGCAGGCCCGCAAGCCTTGATCGTGCAACCGGGCAACACGCTGTGGGACATGTCCGAACAAGAATACGGCGATGGTCGACGCTTCATGCGCATTTTCGATGCCAATCGTGACCAGATCCGCGACCCGGACCTGATTTATCCGGGGCAAGTCTTCGTTCTGCCCGACGCGGCGCCGCAATAGCGCCGCTCTGGTCATCCGGGGCGCAAGGGCCTACATAGCGCGAAAGCTAGCCGGAAAGCCCGCGATGACAGCCCAAGACAGCGCGCCTGCAAAGGCAAACCCAATTCCTGAACCTGCCGCGTCTGAAGCTGCGCGCGAACGCGCCAGCGGCTGGCGCGTGATCCAGCGGGTCGCGCCCTATCTGTGGCCAGAGGGGCAGGATTGGGTCAAGTACCGCGTGGTTGCTGCCCTTGCCATGTTGGTGCTGGCCAAAGTCGTGGCCGTCAGCACGCCGTTTTTCTACAAAACCGCGGTCGATGCCCTGAGCGGCGAGGGGGCAGGATGGTGGCTTGCCTTGGGTGCGGTCAGCCTGACCGTGGCCTATGGCATTGCCCGGCTCATGGAAATCGGCTTTCAGGAATTGCGAAACGTGTTGTTTACCCGCGTGGGCCAACGCGCGCTGCGCCAGATCGCGCTGGAAACCTTCACCCATATTCACCGTCTTAGCCTGCGCTACCACATCACCCGCAAAACCGGCGGGCTAAGCCGGATCGTCGAACGCGGCGTGAAAGGCGTCGATTTTCTGCTGCGCTTTTTGCTCTTCTCGATCATTCCGCTGATCTTGCAACTGGTGATGATCTCGGTGGTGTTTTTCTGGCTGTTCGACTGGCGTTATCTGGCGACCGTGGTCGTGACTATAGCGCTTTACGTGTGGTTCACCTTCCGTGTGACCGAATGGCGCGTCAAGCAGCGCCGCGAGATGAACAATCAGGATATGGATGCGAACCAAAAGGCAATCGACAGCCTGCTGAATTTTGAAACCGTCAAGTATTTCAACGCCGAAGGCATGGAAGCCCGCCGCTATGATATGGCCATGCAGAAATACGAAGTGGCGGCGGTCCAGACCAACTACTCGCTGGCCTTCCTGAATTTCGGTCAGGCGTTCCTGATCACAACCGGACTGGTTATCGTGATGGTTCTGGCCGCGATGGGGGTGCAATCGGGTGATCTGACTGTCGGCGATTTCGTTATGGTCAACGCCTACATGATCCAGATTACCATGCCGTTGAACTTTCTGGGCACGGTCTATCGCGAAATCCGGCAGGCTTTGGTCGATATGGGCGACATGTTCGAATTGCTGGACCAGCCCACGGATGTACAAGACAAACCCGGCGCGCAGCCCTTGGACGTGCGTGGCGGTGAAGTGGTTCTGGACAATGTGCGCTTTGCCTATGACCCGGCGCGCCCCATCCTGAAAGGCGTGTCGCTGCGTGTGCCGCCGGGGCAGAGCGTGGCTATCGTCGGCCCGTCCGGGTCGGGCAAATCAACCATCGGGCGGTTGTTGTTCCGCTTTTATGACGTGACGGACGGGGCCCTGCGCATTGACGGGCAGGATTTGCGCGATGTGACGCAAGACAGCCTGCATGGCGCGATTGGTGTCGTGCCGCAGGACACGGTTCTCTTCAACGACACCATCGCTTACAACATCGCCTATGGCCGCGAAGGCGCCACCCGCGCAGAGGTCGAAGCGGCGGCCAAGGCTGCGCGCATCCACGACTTTATTCAATCCTTGCCCGAAGGCTATGACACGGCTGTGGGCGAGCGGGGGTTGAAACTGTCAGGCGGCGAGAAGCAGCGCGTGGGGATTGCGCGCACATTGCTGAAAGACCCGCCGATCCTGCTTTTGGACGAGGCGACAAGCGCACTCGATACCCAGACCGAACAGGACATTCAGGAAAGCCTGCGCCGCGTGGGGCAGGGGCGCACGGTCTTGATGATCGCGCATCGGCTCTCGACCGTGGTCGAAGCGGACCGGATCGTGGTGCTGGAGGCGGGTGAAATCGTGGAAGAGGGCACGCATGACGCCTTGCTGGCAAAGGGCGGGCGGTATGCCGCGATGTGGGCGCGTCAAAGTGCCGAGGCCGACATTGTCTGACCCCGAACTTGACCCCGCAAGGGGAAAGGCGCGACCAGCGGCCCCCGCAAGAGCGGGGGCGCACTGGCCGCGCCTGCCCGTTCCGGGCGGTGCCACATTCCATGGCGCGCACGGTGGGGCTGCCGGTGGTGTCGTGAGTATTTTGGGCAAGATGAAGCCATGAGCCAGTTCGATGTTATCATCTTGGGGGCCGGGGCCGCCGGAATGTTTTGCGCGATTGAGGCGGGGCGGCGCGGGCGGCGCGTGGCGCTTCTGGACCATGCGAAAGCGCCGGGCGAGAAGATCCGTATTTCTGGCGGGGGGCGGTGTAATTTCACCAATCTGCATATCGCGCCGGAGAGGTTCCTGTCGGACAATCCGCGCTTCGCGCTCTCGGCGTTAAAGCGTTACACGCAGTGGGATTTTATCGAGCGCGTGTCGAATGCAGGGATCGCGTGGCATGAAAAGACTTTGGGACAATTGTTCTGCGACGGCTCTGCGCGCGAGATCATTGCCATGTTGCGGGCGGATATGGACGCCGCAGGCGTCGCGCTGGTTCTGGGCGCAGAGATTGGCGCGGTCACGCAAGGGCAGGGTTTTGAGGTGGTCAGCAGCGCAGGCGCGTTCAGTGCGCCGCGGCTGGTGGTGGCTACGGGTGGCAAATCCATTCCAAAAATGGGCGCGACGGGGTTGGGCTATGCGCTGGCGCGGCAATTCGGGCTGGCGCTGGTCGAGACGCGACCGGGATTGGTGTCGCTGACCTTCTCGGGCGAGATGCTTGACGAGACGCGCGCGTTGGCAGGCTTGGCGGTGCCGGCCACGGTCCGGCATGACAAAACCGTTTTCGAGGAAGGACTTTTGTTCACGCATCGCGGCTTGTCGGGCCCATCGATCTTGCAGATTTCCAGCTATTGGCGCGAGGGCGACGAGATCGCGGTTGATCTGGCGCCGGGGGGCGCGATTGCGGACGCGCTGTCCGAGCAGAAAGCGCAGGCCGGACGCGTAGAGGTGCAGACCGCACTGGCCCGCCACCTGCCCGAACGCTTGGCCCGCGCGGTGGTCGCGCGGGCGGGGCTATCGGGGCGCTTGGCCGACCAGACGGGCCGCGCGCTGGACCGTTTGGCCGCAGAGGTGCAGGATTGGCGCATCCGCCCCGTGGGCAGCGAGGGTTATCGCACCGCCGAGGTCACGTTGGGGGGCGTGGATACCCGCGATCTGGACGCGCGCAGCATGGAAGCCCGCGACGTGCCGGGGCTGCATTTCATCGGCGAAGTTGTTGATGTCACCGGCTGGTTGGGCGGCTACAATTTTCAATGGGCGTGGTCGTCTGGCTGGGCGGCGGGGCAGGCGGTCTGACCTGCCCCTGATCCATCAGCCAGAGACCTGTTCGCGCAGCACAGACCCAGTCATGGAAGCAAACAGGTAGATGCCCGCGAACAGCAGGAACGCCAGCGAAGAATTGGCCAGCTTGCGCGGATAGACCGCCTCGTCCGAGGCGATGGGTTCCACCGTCAGCGCAAGATAGCGCACTTGGCGGCTGACCTCCATCCGGGCGGCTTCAAGCGATTGCATCGCTTGTGCGCGCATCATCTCGCGGGTCTGTACCTCTGCCTCTGCCATGATCAGCTGACTCTGGATAGAGGCAAGCGACGCATCACCGCCCGAGCCTTGGGTCATCGATGACCGCAGCAAGCTGATCTGGTCTTGCAACGCCTGCGCGCGCCGTTCCAACGGCATTAGCCGAGCCGGGTTGGGGCGCGCATTGGTGCGCATTTCCTGAATGGTCAATTGCGTCTGTGTCAGTTCGGTTTCCAGCGCTACGATTTGTTGCGAGATGAGCTGCACTTCGACTTCGCCCGACAGGACCGAGGATTGCTCTTGCAGTGCAACAATGTCTTGGCGCGCGGTGATCAGGGCGGCCTGCGCCTCTTCCAGGCTTTGGCGGGCTTCGCGCATCTGGCTGTCGCGCAAGCGCTGTGTCATCATGTCGACATGCTCTTCGGCATAGGTCAGAAGTGCGCGGGCGAACCGTTCGCTGTCTTCGGGCGTGGCGGCGATCACCTCCATGCCGACGACGCCTTCGGTCGGGTCATAGCTGATGCGGACGTGGCGACCATAAGTCTTGAACATCTCTTCGGAAGAGGCATCAGGCGGCAAGCGGCGCCAGATATCCAGATCTGGCTGGCTGAAATGCCCGCGGAAGCCCTGTTCGCGGTCCAGCCGCAACATGGCCCCGCGCGATTGCAGGAAGCTTTGGACCGATGCGGCTTCTTGCTGGCCACCAAGGCCCATGCCTGCGGCAGAGGGCAGCATGGAGCCCAAATCGCCCCCCATGGACGGCCCGGAATCCGCTTGTTGGATGACGAACTCGGCTTCGGTCGCAAACATGGGTGTGGCGATCATGTAGAAATAATAGGTCGCCAGAAAAGTTGGAAAGGTCACGAAGGCCAGAATGCGCGCGCCCAGTAACAACAGGCGCTTGCGGCGGCGCTTCACGATCTGTTGCTGCATTTTCTGCAGTTCACGGTCACGGTCCGCCGCGATCTTGGCCATGCGGTCTTGCGCGGCAGATACGCTATCACCTGCGGCTGCGGGGCTTGTTTGGGGAGCCGTGGTCAGCGCGCGACTGGTATCTTCGCTCGCATCGCCCCGGACAAGTTCCAGCATGGTCGCGCGCGAGAAGGGGTCAACGCCCTGCTTGCGCAACATCAGAACAGCCTCATAAGCAGAGGTTGCGCGGATTCCATGTTTTTGAGCGACTCGCATGGCCATGCGCAATTGCCGCGCCGTCAGCCCTTCTTGCCGAATGATGTCCAGATCCGTGTCGCCCTGCATGGCCTCGTCAGGCCCGTTTGCCCCTGACGACGTGGCCGATTGGGAAGCTGGCACGGCACTGCGCGAGGATGCACGCACGGTATCTGTGCTGCTGCTCGATTGGGAAACGCGGACACGCTTTTGAAGGACAATACGGTGCGGTGTTGCATCCACTGCGCGCGGGGTCAGTTCTTCGGCAACCCGCGCCGGCGCTTGTTGCACGGGTAGCTCGGCCTGCGCTTTTGGCGCAGTGCTTGTCGTGGCGCGTTGGCCAGTCTCGTCACTCCGGCGCAGGCGGAAACGTTTTGATTTAACTGGCGTAGTCATAAAGTTCTTTTGCCTCTTCCAAGGTATCGAAAAAGAACAGCTTGCCATCCCGCAGCACGGCGGCGGAGTTGCAGAACTTCTCGAGAATTTTGTGATCGTGCGACACGATAATAAGTGAGGATTGTTCGAAACGTTCCCGCATCACGGACCCGGCGCGTTTATTGAAGGCCACGTCAGTCGTTGTCGGCATGCCCTCGTCGATCAGATAAAGGTCAAAATTCATAGCCAGCATCAATGCCAGCGACAGGCGCGCGCGCATACCACTACTATAGGTACCGATTGGCATGTCGAAGTATTCGCCAATATCGCATAACCACCGGCAGAAGGCTTCGACATAATCGGCATCCAGCCCGTAAATGCTGGCGATGTAGCGCACGTTTTCAGTCGCGGTGTGCTTGCTGACAAGCCCGCCCATAAAGCCAAGCGGGAAGGATACAGAGCAATTGCGGTGGATCACGCCATCGTCAGGGCGTTCCAAACCTGCCATCATGTTGATGACCGTCGTCTTGCCTGACCCGTTTTTCGCCAATACGCCGAGGTTCATGCCCTGACGGATGCTGAAAGTCGCCTCTTCAAGGATGACCTTGCGCTGGGTTCCCGTCCAGAAGCTTTTGCTAACATTGACGAAATCCAACATCGTCTGCCGCGTCCCCACATTCGTTTCTTGCTCAGATGCCAAGAGAGATGGCTTGGCGATATCGGTCACCCACGGGTCCGAGGCAACCGTACTGTTTCTGAGGTATCAACAGAATGCGGCAAAAATAGGATTTAAGCCAGTCACAAGCGCAAGATGAGCAGGCGTTTCTGGCGGGCAGGGTCGCTATTCTTATCGGCCCCAGCTGCGCACGGCGCCACAATCCATATGCACGAAGTTTGATCCCGAATAGCGACCAACACCACCTGCCTTGCAAGACGCCGCGGCCTGAGCAATTTGCGATACCGACCGCGAGCGCAAACGCACATCCGCCGCTTCGCCCTGCAGATGCAGCGAATTGCGGGCCACACCCTTAGACCGGGCGCGCAGCATTGCATTGGTTTCGGGCGAGCGGTAGCCCGATAGCAGCATGTAGGGTTCGTCCACCCGAAGCAGGTTATGGGCAGCGGCCAGAATGTCGATCGTGCGCGGGTCTATCTTGTGGACCTTGTTGTTACGCCAATCGCGGAAGAAGCGGTCAATTTCGGCCATCGATTCAGGGATATACTTGCCGTCGATCCAATAGATCAGATCGATCTTTTCGCCCGTGCGGCCCGAATAGAAGTTAAGCTTGCGAATGTCGCCCGACCCACGGGCATAAGCAGTGACACCGGGAAAGAATGGCGCTGCGCTTATCGCGGTTGCAGCGAAGGCACCAAGCAGGGCGCGGCGAGAGACATTCGTGCCGGTGTTAAGCATCTTGACCTGTATTCCTCAATCCGTGCGGGCTGTTGCCCGTCTTGATCGCAGACCGATCCGCGGGGGTGTCAGACTTCATCCCAATTGCCACAAATCCTCTGTACGACCAAGTGCCGAGTCGCGCTGGTGGAGCGCACGGAAAAGCAATTGGCAAGTTTTCGCCACTTTCTGCGCCAAACGAGGCATTTCAGGGCAATTGTGTGGGGCGTAGGAATTCGTTTCATCCCGTCAGTTTTGCCCAAGATCGTTAATTTCCGCTTACGGCTCTGGATTTCGTACTGACAGGCTTGTGAATAGACGCGATCGGCAATAATTTGCCAATTTGGTTCTGCCAGACCTGTTAGGGGATTTTTATGCGTATTTTCAAGAAGGCTTCGTCGGGTCTGCGGCTTGGTGCTGTAACTATCGCGATGTTGGCGCCAGCAACTCTGCCTGCGACGGCCCAGCATTTTCCCGCGTTCCAGCAAGCAATTGCCGAAGGTGTTGCACAAAACGAGGGTATATCAGCCTTTTACCGGGCGCATGGCTATGCCGACCTGTGGACGGGCGCAGATGATGCGCCGCGCCGTCAGGCCTTCATCACCGCGCTCAGCCGCGCTTCTGACCATGGTTTGCCGCTGGAGCGTTATGATCTGCCCGGCCTGTTGGCCGCGTTCGACACCGTCACAAGCGAGCGTGACCGGGGTGAGTTGGAAGCGCAGATGACGCTGACTTTCCTGCGATTCGCCACCGATTTGCATAGTGGTGTGCTGGAGCCGTCGCGGTTGGATCCTGACATCGTTCGCAAGTTGCCGCGCCCGGACCCTGAAAAACTGCTGACAGAGTTTGCAACCGCCCCGGCGGCGGGCTTTATTCGCAACCTTGCGCCGACCGCGCCGGAATACGCGCGCCTGTTCCGTGCAAAGCGCGATCTGGAACTGGCCATTGCCGATGGTGGCTGGGGGCCGCAGGTCCCACAGGTGCGCTTTTCCCCCGGCACGTCGGGTGATGCGGTCGTGGCGCTGCGCAACCGCCTGATCGCAATGGGGTATCTGGAGCGTTCTGCCGTCGCCAGCTATGATGGCGTGTTGCAAACGGCTGTGCAGCGCTTTCAGGTCAACCACGGTATCGAACCAGATGGGATTGCCGGGGCCTCGACCATCCGCGCGCTGAATGTCAGCCCGCAAGAGCGCCTGCAATCGGTGATCGTGGCCATGGAACGCGAGCGCTGGATGAATATTCCGCGCGGCGACCGCCATGTCTGGGTGAACCTGACGGATTTCTATGCGCGCATTGTCGATAATGACATTGTCACTTTTGAAACCAAGGCGATTGTTGGCGCGAATGGCGACAACAAGCACACGCCCGAGTTTTCCGAGACGATGAAATATTTGGAAATCAACCCGGACTGGACTTTGCCGCGGTCCATCATCGCGCGGTCCTACTGGGGTGCGCTTGCTTCGGGCGGAGCGCAATATCTTCAGATCGTTGATGCTAGCGGGCGCGTGGTTCCGCGCAGTGCAATCAACTGGGGCCGCTACACGCCCGCGACTTTCCCTTTCAATGTGCGCCAGCCCCCGGGACCCTCGAACGCATTGGGCGAGGTGAAATTCATGTTCCCGAACCCCTATGCCATCTATCTGCATGACACGCCCGACCAGCATTTGTTCAACACCACGGTGCGGACACATTCGTCTGGATGCGTGCGTGTGGATGACCCGCGCGAGTTTGCTTATGAATTGCTGTCGCGCCAATCGGATCAGCCGCGGGAATTGTATCATTCCATCCTGAACACCGGGCAGCAGACGCGGCTCTATCTGGATGATCCGGTTCCTGTGCACTTGGTCTATCGCACGGCCTTTACAAATGTCCGTGGCGAGTTGAACTTCCGCAACGACATGTATGGGCGTGATGCGATGATCTACCGCGCTTTGGTAGCAGCGGGTGCGGTGAACCCCGCAAGCTAAGTGCCAGCCACATATACCACTTGGTGCGCCCCGTCCTAAAGGCGGGGCGTTTTGTTTGTGCAATCTTACGCCGATGTGACCCAATTTTGAGTTGTCGAGCGTCATGAAGCTGTTACATTCTGTCATGATATGGGGCTTATCCCTCTTGCCAAGGAGATTGCCCGATGGGACTGGACTTCATGTTGAACGAAAACCTGATCGCCCAGCGCGTCAAAGAGATCATCGCCGAGCAAGCGCTCGTAGAACCTTCCGAGGTGCGCGAAGATATGACGCTGGCCGATCTGGAACTGGACAGCCTAGGGCTTGTGGAATGCATCTTCGGTATTGAAGAAGCCTTTGATGTGGCCATTCCCTTCAATGCGAATAACCCCGACGAGAGCGGCTTCGACATTTCGTCGGTCGGCGCGATCATTCGTCAGGTCGAGGGCCTGATCGCCAAACAGGCGGCATGAGGCGCGTTGTCATAACCGGAGCGGGTAGTCTGAACCCGCTTGGGGCGAGTGTGCCCGCAACTTTCGCGGCTATGAAGGCTGGGGTTTGTGCCATTGGTCCCTTGACTTGCCGCGACGTGGACCGCCTGACCGTGCAAATCGGGGCCGAAATCAAGGATTTCGACCCGGAAACCCATTTCCCCCACAATAGCTTACCGCTTCTGGATCGGTTTACCCAGATCGCCCTTGTCAGCGCGCGCGAAGCGGTTGCGCAGGCGGGACTGGATCTGACAGAGGAAGAGCAGTTGCGCGCGGGCGTCGTGCTGGGCACGGCGGGGGGCGGTAACCTGACGGTCGATGACAATTTCCGCACGGTCTATCAAGAGGGTAAGAACCGCGTTCACCCCTTTGTCGTGCCGCGTTTGATGCATAATGCCGCGGCGTCGCATCTCTCTATGGAATTTGGGCTGAAAGGGCCGGGCTTCACGGTCTCGACCGCTTGCGCCTCGGCCAACCATGCTATGGGCCAAGCACTGATGATGATCCGCTCCGGCATGGCCGATATCATGCTGACGGGCGGGTCAGAGGCGATGCTGGGCTTTGGCGGCATCAAGGCATGGGAAGGCTTGCGGGTCATGAGCCGCGACACCTGCCGCCCATTTTCCCGCGACCGCACCGGCATGGTGCAGGGCGAGGGTGGGGCTGTGTTCGTGTTCGAAGAACGCGAACGCGCTATCGCACGCGGTGCGACGATCTTGGCCGAGGTGGTTGGCTTTGGCCTGAGCTCGGATGCCAGCGACATTGTCATGCCCGACCGCGACGGCCCGGTGCGTGCCATGCGCATGGCGCTTGTCGATGCGGGGCTAGCGCCCGATGCCATCGACTATGTGAACGCCCATGGCACCGGCACGGCGGCCAATGACCGCACCGAAGCGCAAGCCTTGGCAGAGATCATGGGCCCGCATCTGCCCGATTGCCCGGTGTCGTCCACCAAGGCCATGCATGGTCATCTAATCGGTGGCACAAGTGCTGTGGAACTTTTGGCCTGCTTGATGGCGTTGCAGGACGGGGTGCTTGCCCCGACCGTTAATTATACCGAAGCAGACCCGGATTGCCCGCTGGACGTGGTGCCAAATCATGCGCGCGATGCCCGTGTCGATGCCGTGATGAGCAATGCTTTCGCCTTTGGTGGGCTGAACGCGGTCATTGTGCTGCGCCGCGCTGCTTGACCAAGCTGTGAGTTGACAGACCCTTCCGACCCGCGCACCAGTGGTTTGTCGTGAGGGGTTACCATGTCACTGTCTTCGCATCTGGGAATTGTTCGTTTCGGTCTTGGGATGCGATCCAACGCTGTCGATAGTGCTGGTCCAGCTGCATTGTGGGATGACCTTTCGCATCCAGAGCCGCGCGCCGCGATCACACCGTTTTCTACACGGCTTGAACGAGAAGCACGGCGCGCAGAAATCCGCCGCACGCGTGGTGCGGGCTCAATGGAAAGCGTTTTCGATCAGGTGTCCGCCGTCGACAGGTTGGATGCCCATGATGCGCTGTCCGACTTGCGTGAAGACTTGGCGCGCAGGCTGGCCGCGCCCATCGGATTTCGCCAGCGCCTTGTCGATTTTTGGGCCAATCACTTTGCCGCCGATAGCCGGTCGGGACGGTTCAAATCTGCCCGCGCGGCCTATATCGAGGAGGCAATTCGCCCACACGTGACCGGTAATTTTAACGTGCTTCTGCGCGCCGCGGTGCTGCATCCTGTGATGCAGAATTACTTGAACCAGAACCGGTCTGTCGGCCCCTTCAGTCGTGTCGGGCGACGCACCGGGCGCGGATTGAATGAGAATTTGGCCCGGGAGTTGCTGGAATTACACACGCTTGGGGTTGCTGGCGACTATACTCAAGATGACGTGACACAGATGGCCCGGCTTCTGACCGGTGTCACCTTTGACCTTGAGCAAGGTTATAAATTCGATCCGCGAATCGCAGAACCCGGCCTTATCGAAATTTTCGGCAAACGTTATGGCGGTCGCCCTGTTATGGAGCATCATGTTTTCGAAGCGCTGGATGACCTTGTGCTTCGCCCTGAAACGGCCGCAAACCTGGCAGGTAAATTGGCGCGGCACTTCGTGTCAGATGATCCAGATCCTCAATTGATCGCCCATATGCAGGCGAGTTTTCTGGCAAACGGAGGTGCGCTAAGCGCGATGTATCGCGCGATGCTCGAACACCCCGCTGCTTGGGGGTCTGCATTGGGCAAGGCTCGCACGCCTTTGAACTGGATCGCGGCCAGTTTGCGCGCGACAGGTGTCCAGCCAGCCGAGTTGCGGACCCTCGATGATCGTGAAACACGGCTGAGTTTACGCATCCCGCTACAACTTATGGGGCAACCGCATGAGGTCGTGCCATCGCCAGCGGGGTTTGACGACACCGTTGCCGCATGGATTACACCACAAGCGATGGCGGCGCGCATCAACTGGGCCATGGGCCTTGCAAGTCGCCTTCCGCAAGTTCCGGACCCGCGTGACTTCGTCATTCGTGCAATGGGGGATCTGGCAAGCCCGGCTTTGCTGCGCGCCGCACGTGGTGCAGAGACGCGCAGCGAGGGGGTTGCAGTGATCCTAGCATCACCTGATTTCAACCGTTGTTGAGGGGCAGACATGCGCCACAATCCGACACGCCGCGCTTTTCTGGGACAGGTCGCATCCCTAGGCTGCTCTGCCGCTGCAAGCCCGTTTCTGACACCAATTGCCATGGCAAGCGCACCCGGTGAAAACCGGCTCGTTGTCATCGTCTTGCGCGGAGCGTTGGATGGGCTGGATGCGCTACGTCCGATCGGGGACCCTGATTTCGCGGACCTGCGCCCCAGCTTGTCCGACGGTGGGACACCGATAGGTAACGGCTTTTTCGCGTTACATCCGGTTTTGTCGGATTTCATCCCGTTATGGCAAGCGGGCGAGCTGGCCTTCGTTCCAGCGACGTCTACGCCCTACCGTGACAAACGCAGCCATTTCGATGGGCAAGACCTCTTGGAAGCAGGCGCTGGCGACGATGAAGCTGGCCGCTTCTCGCGGGATGGTTGGCTGAACCGCACACTTACCCTCATGCCGGGTGTAACCACGCGCACAGCCTTCGCAGTCGGGCGCGAGCGGATGCTGATCCTAGATGGCCCCGCACCTATGACACTTTGGTCACCCGGAACAGAACTTGACCTCGGTCCTCAAGCCCGACTTCTGCTGGAATACCTTTTCTTGCAAGACCCGGTATTTGCCGATGCCGGGCTTACCGCTCTGGAAATGAGCTTGGCAGATGGTATGAGCGCGGATACGCGCGGTCCCGCTGGTGAGGTTATGGCGCGCTATTTGGCCGAACAATTGCGCGGCGAGACCCGGATTGCCAGCCTGTCACTGTCGGGCTTTGACACGCATCAACAGCAGGCAAACAGGCTGCGCCCTGCTTTGCGCAACCTTCAAACCACTATCATGACCCTGCGCGCGGAATTAGGCCCGCTTTGGGCCCGCACAACCGTTCTGGCCATGACGGAATTCGGCCGAACCATGCGCGAGAACGGCACCGGCGGCACCGACCATGGCACTGGTGGTGCGATGCTTCTGGCGGGGGGCGCATTGAAGGGCGGGCGCATCTTGGGCGGTTGGCCGGGGTTGTCGCAAGCGGCGCTCTATGATGGGCGCGATCTGATGCCCCTCGGCGACGTGCGTGCTTACGCGTCTTGGGCCTTGCGCGACATGTATGGGCTGCGCGCATCTGACCTGACCCGAACGGTTTTTCCGGGGCTGGATATGGGCGACAATCCGGGGCTTTTGCTTTAACGCTTCCCCCCCCGCCTCGCGCAGCCTATATGCGCGGCATGGCACAAGCAC
>CAYNWX010000015.1:0-16223 GCA_964401005.1 uncultured Natronohydrobacter sp. | reverse complement strand
TTGGGCAAGGAAATGTTCTACGAGACGTATAAGCACAGTCAAAATTCAACTCACTGAAAAAGTCTGAATGCTTGCTGGCAAATTAGGAAGAGCAATATTATCAAGAAACAAAAGATACCGAACACAAAGGCGTAACCTGCATATTTTTGCAAATTCTCCAAGCATTCTAAGTGTTTCGCGAAGAACGCTTCCCAATCAGATAAGTTTTGTTCTTGAAATTCACATGAATATATAACTGAGATCTGTTTCAGGGATATCGAAAAAAGTAACAATGAGGTAGAGAGGCTAGTAATTGCGAGGAAAAGAAATATTAAAAATTTCGGCGAATAATAAAAATCGCTTTCAAAATTGATAAAGCCAGTAATCGCATTTAAAGCGCCAAGCCCGCCTATCGCACCCAAGAACCCCGCTAATGCTGCGAGGTTTCTTTTCGATCTATTCTGTAATCCGTTTATCAGCTGAAGTGCTCTATCAATATTATTAGGTGTCCAAGCTATTTCTAATTGGTCGCAAGAATTTTTGCACGAACA
Organism: uncultured Natronohydrobacter sp.; assembly: GCA_964401005.1. Lineage (GTDB taxonomy): Bacteria > Pseudomonadota > Alphaproteobacteria > Rhodobacterales > Rhodobacteraceae > Roseinatronobacter. The sequence goes on along the minus strand of CAYNWX010000015.1, from coordinate 15,693 downwards.
GCAAGGACATGAAACCGCATATCCATCACTCGAGTCACAAAAGCTACCGTGCTCAGAGCATAAATAGCGTCCACGATTGACATGAAGATAGTGCCATAATTTCTCAGACATTAAAAATCCAACATAAAACGGTTTGAAGCGATGCTCCTAGCCAATTCTTCCATTTTACCCCACCTCCCGCAACACCCTCGGCACCTTGAATTCCACCCGCTCCTTCGCCGTCTCGACCATCTCCACCGTCACGTCGTAGCGGTCGCGGAAGGCGTCGATGACCTCGGTTATCAGCACTTCCGGGGCAGACGCGCCCGCCGTAATGCCCACCGACCGCACCCCCTCGAGCGCGCGCCAGTCGATATCGGCGGCGCGTTGCACCAGTTGCGCGTAAGCGCAGCCCTTGGCGCGGCCCACTTCAACCAGTCGTTGCGAGTTGGACGAATTCGGCGCGCCGATGACCAGCAGCGCGTCGATCAGCGGGGCAATCGCCTTGACCGCTTCTTGACGGTTGGTGGTGGCGTAGCAGATGTCTTCCTTATGCGGGCCGACAATGGCCGGGAAACGCGCTTTCAGCGCCGCGACCACATCCGCCGTGTCATCGACCGACAGGGTGGTTTGCGTGATAAAGGCCAGTTTCGACGGGTCGCGCACATCCAGCCCCGCCACATCCTCGGCGGTCTCGACCAGCAGCACTTCGCCTTCTGGCAATTGCCCCATCGTGCCCACGGTTTCGGGGTGGCCTGCATGGCCGATCATGACCATCTGCAACCCGTTTTCATGGTGGCGCTCGGCTTCGATATGCACCTTGCTGACCAGCGGGCAAGTGGCATCTACAAACAGCATTTGCCGCGCTTGGGCCGCAGCTGGGACCGATTTCGGCACGCCATGGGCGGAAAAGATCACGGGGCGGTCATCGGGGCAGTCGTCCAATTCCTCGACAAAGACCGCGCCCTTGTCTCGCAGGCTGTCGACCACGAATTTGTTATGCACGATTTCGTGGCGCACATAGACCGGCGCGCCCCATTTTTCCAAGGCCATTTCCACGATCTTGATGGCGCGGTCCACGCCGGCGCAAAAGCCGCGCGGGGCTGCCAGATAAAGGGTCAATGCGGTCATGGCGGGGCGCTTTCAGGTCCGGGACTGTTTGCCCCAGACCTAACCTTTGGGCGCGGTTTCGTCTAGCCCTGCGCGCAGTCGGCGATGGCTTGCGCCATATTCCGCATCAGCGTTGGATACAGCTCCGCGCCCGGGTCCAGCAAGCTGCCTGCGGGGTCAAGCGTGGCGCCAAGGCGCACGCCGGTGCCTTCGATCATGGTCGTGACCAGCGCCGGGTCATGCGCCGCTTCGGGGAAGATGCACACGGCGGCATCGGCTTCCATCTCTGCGCGCAATGCGGCCAGACGCTGCGCGCCGGGGCTGGCGGCATCACCCAACGCGACTGACCCGGCTTGCGTCAGGTCGAACTGGTTGACGAAATAGCCATAGGCATCGTGGAAGGTGACAAAAGACATGTCGCGCGCCGGGGCGAGGATGGTGTTCAGCTCTGCCGTCAGAGCCGTGATCCGGGCCTTTGCCACTTCGGCATTGGCGGTCAAGTCGGCGGCGTGGTCGGGCATATGCTCGGCCAGTTCGGTGGTGATGGCATCGATCCAGATCGCGGCATTGCGCGTGTCCATCCAGGCATGGGGGTCTATCCCCGAATGTGCATGGCTGTCCTCTGCGTGGTCATGCCCTTGATCGTCATGCCCATGGTCATCGTGTCCATGGTCGTCATGCCCATGATCATCGTGTCCATGGTCGTCATGGCCATGATCATCATGGCTTGTTGTATTTGAATGGTCTTCATGCGCGTGTTCATCTTCATGGGCGTGCGCTTCTTTCGCCTGACCGAATTCGCGCAGCATAGCGCCCTCGACCCCGAGCAGCGCGACCGCATGCGCGTCGCTGTTCAGGCCCTCGATGGCGCGGCCCATCCAGGGCGTCATCCGCTCGCCCATCCAGACCACGATATCCGCCTGCGACAGCGCCTGTGCCTGTGACGGACGCAATTGGTAGGAATGCGCATTCGCGCCGCGCTCCAACATCAATTCAGCATTGCCATGCTCGCCCAGCACCATCGACACAAGCGAATGTGCGACCGGAATATCGGTCACAACACGGATATCATGGGCGGCCAGCGGGGTGCCAAGCATTGCGGCGGCCAAAGCGATGGAGTAGCGCATCTCTGTCTCCTTGTGTTACAAAGTTACAGAGCGTATCTAACGTTATATCATAACAGTCAAGGCCCGACCGATGACCCAGACCAGCTTTTGTTGCCCGGACCACAGCGGAGCCCAAGATGCCGCCAATATCCTGTTGCAAGCCGAGGCGCGCGCTGCGCGTATGGGGCTGCGGCTGACCCCGGTGCGCCGCCGGACGCTGGAAATGCTGATCGCGGCGCATGGCGCGATGGGCGCCTATGACGTGCTGGAGCGTTTGGCGGCAGAAGGCTATGGCACGCAACCGCCCGTGGCGTATCGCGCGCTTAACTGGTTGGTAGAAAATGGCTTTGCCCACCGTATCCGCCGCCTGAACGCCTTTACCGCCTGCGCTCATCCCGCGCATGACCATGCGGCGGCCTTCCTGATCTGCACCACCTGCGACAGCGTGACCGAAGCCCCCGCCGGGGCCGTGAGTGCGGCCCTCTCCGATGCCGCCGAAGCTGCGGGGTTCCAGATGGACCGCGCCACCATAGAGGCCGTGGGCCGTTGTTCCGTCTGCGTGGAGGGCACGGCATGAGCTTGATCGCCGCCCAAAATCTTGCCGTGCATCTTGGCGGGCGCGAGGTGTTGCATAGCGTAGCGCTTAGCATTGACCCCGGAGAGATCGTGACCATCGTCGGCCCGAACGGGTCTGGCAAAAGCACATTGGTGCGGGCGTTGCTGGGCGTTGTGCCGCTGGCAAAGGGTAAGATTACGCGCAAACCGGGGCTGCGTGTTGGTTATGTGCCGCAAAAGCTGCACATTGACCCGACCATGCCGCTTCCGGTCGCGCGGTTCCTGTCGCTTCCCGACCGCCAATCTACCGCCCGCATGACAGAGGTCTTGGACCGCGTGGGCGTGCCCGATGTCTTGGCGCAGGACATGACCACGCTGTCTGGCGGCCAATTCCAACGGGTGCTTTTGGCCCGCGCGCTGCTGTCGCGGCCCGATATCCTGATTCTGGACGAGGCAACGGCGGGTCTGGACCAACCCGGCACGGCCAGCTTCTACCGGCTGATCGAAGATGTCCGCCGCGAATTGGGCTGCGCGGTGCTGGCCGTCAGCCATGATCTGCACGTGGTGATGAGCGCCTCCGACCGCGTGATCTGCCTGAACGGCCATATCTGTTGTTCCGGTGCGCCGCATGTGGTGCGCAATGCGCCAGAATATCGGGCGCTCTTTGGGCATGGCACCGGCGGCGCATTGGCGCTGTATCAGCACGAACATGACCACGACCATGACCATGAAGAGCACGCCCATGCTGGATGATTTCCTTCTGCGCGCGCTTCTGGCGGGCCTGATGGTGGCGCTGGCCGCAGGCCCCTTGGGCTGTTTCATTGTCTGGCGGCGCATGGCCTATTTTGGCGATGCGACGGCCCATGCGGCCCTTCTGGGCGTTGCCCTGGCGCTTGGATTTGCGCTGAACCTCTATCTGGGCATCGTGCTGGTGGCACTCGCCATGGCGATGACAGTGGCCGCCTTGGCGGGCAGAGGCTGGGCAATGGACACCACGCTTGGCGTGCTGGCGCATTCGGCGCTGGCCTGCGGCTTGGTCGCGGTGTCTTACCTGCCCGGTGTGCGCGTTGATCTAACATCTTACCTGTTTGGCGACATCTTGGCAGTGTCACGAGCCGATCTGGCCGTGATTGCCTTCGGCGCGGGCGCAGTGCTGGTGCTGCTGGTTTGGCGGTGGCGCGCATTGTTGACAGCGACCTTGTCAGAGGATCTGGCCCATGCCGCAGGCATCAACCCGGCGCGTGAACGGCTGGTTCTGACTGTGGCGCTGGCGATTGTGGTCGCGGTGTCGCTGAAGATCGTGGGCGCGCTGCTGATCGCGGCTATGCTGATCATCCCTGCGGCAGCGGCGCGCAACTTGGCGCGTGGCCCTGAAAGCATGGCCCTTGGTGCCATTGCGCTTGGAGGCCTGTCGGTTTGGGGCGGTTTGCAGCTGTCGCTTGTGCAGGACACGCCCTCTGGCCCGTCTATTGTGGTGGTCGCGGCGGGCCTGTTTCTGCTTACGACATTGGGGCGTGCGCTGCTTCAAAAACGGTCCACGCGGTAGGGCGCGGGGTCCAGAATGGGGCTGTGCCCGTTGATCAGGTCCAGCACGATTTGCGCGGTCACGGGCGCAAGAGTCAGGCCCAGATGGCCGTGACCATAGGCGTGGATCACATCTGCCCCTGCACGTGACAGGCCGATCACCGGGCGCGAGTCGGGGATCGAGGGGCGAAACCCCATCCAGCGCCGAGATGGTTCAGGCAGATCTGGAAGAATCGCCCGCGCGCCACGATCCATGACCGCCCAGCGATGCGGGGCAGGCGGTGCGGTCAGCCCGCCAAGCTCGACCGTGCCGGCCACGCGTAACCGTCCCTGCATTGGGCAGAAATACCAGCCTCGCGCTACCGGGCTGGTCTGGCGCGTCAGCGGGTTGTCGGGCAGGTCATATTCCAGATGATAGCCGCGTTCAGTGTCCAGCGGCACCTTGTCACCGGCCATAACCGCCAGCTGTTTCGACCATGCGCCAGCCGCTAGCACAACGCGCGCCGCCCTCAGATTCAGGCCGGGACCGGACAGGGTGATACCTTGGGCGCCGCGCTCCAGCCGCTCGACCGGTGCGATGATGCGCGGCACATCCGCCACCGCTTTGCGCAAGGCCCGCAACAGCGTGGCCGGGTCATTCACCGTTAATGTGTTGGGGAAAAACGCGCCGCCCGCATGGCCGCGCAGGGCGGGTTCCAATTGGCCAAGCTCGTCGCCGCCGAGCGCCTCAACATGCACACCCAAAGCGCGGTGCTGCGACAGGTCCACGGCCTGATCCGGCGTTTCATACAGGTAAAGCGAGCCATGCGCCTTGAGTTGGTCGCGCGCCCCGATCTCGGTGGCCAGATCGCGCCACATCTGCGCGGCAGGCGCCAGAAGGGCCGCAATCGCCTGCGCATTGGCCCGCGCGCGACCGGGCAGGCATTCGCGGGCAAAGCGGATAAGCCAAGGGGCCAAGGTGGCGATTGCGGCATGCCGTATGGCCAAGGGGCTGTCACGGTCAAACAAAAGGCGCGGCAGGTCGCGCAGCACGTCGGGCGTGCCAACTGGCAGAACAGCGTAATCCGCAATTACGCCAGCATTACCGTAGCTTGCGCCGGATTCTTCATCTTCTGGCGCAACCAGAACCACCTCATGCCCCGCTTGGTGCAAGCGCAAGGCACAGGCCAAGCCCACAACGCCTGCACCGATCACGGCAATTTCGGCCTGCGCTTTCATGTCAAACCGGGTTCAGAAGCGGCTGCCCATCCAGATGGGCAATGGCGTTGTCTACCGCCATCATCCCCATGCCTTCGCGCACATCCAAGGCGGCGGTGCCCAGATGCGGCAACAGCACCACGTTTTCCATGGCGCGCAAGGCGTCGGGCACCTTGGGTTCGTGCTCAAAAACATCCAAGCCCGCGCCCGCGATCTGGCCCGCTTGCAGCGCCGCGATCAGGGCGTTTTCATCCACCACGTCGCCGCGCGCGATATTGACCAGATGGGCATTTGGGCGCATGGCCGCAAAGGCTTCCGCCCCAATCAGGTGGCGGGTTTCGGCCCCGCCCGGCACGGCCAGCACGACCACGTCAGACGCGGCCATCACATCTGTCAGGCTGTCCAATTGCGTCGCTGGCAGATCCAAGGCTTTGGGCGAGCGGTTGTGATAAACCACTTTCATCCCCAACCCGTAATGCGCGCGCCGCGCAATCGCCTGCCCGATACGGCCCATGCCGACAATACCGCAGGTTTTGCCCCCCAGATGCAGGCCCAACATTTGCGTCGGGTGCCAGCCTTGCCATTTGCCCGCGCGCACCAACCGCTCGCCTTCGCCCGCGCGACGCGCGGTCATCAGCATCAGCATAAGCGCGATGTCGGCAGTGGCCTCGGTCACGGCACCGGGTGTGTTAGTGACCGCTATGCCAATCGCTTTTGCGGCAGCCACGTCGATATGGTTGTAGCCTACGCCAAAATTGGCAAGCAGCTTGCAGCGCGCGCTGTCCATACCCTCGAATACGTCGGCGGTGAACATGTCACCCAAGGTGGGCAAAACCACGTCATACAGGACCAAAGCCGCGCGCATTTCCCCCTTCTTCAGGGGTGTCGTCTGCTCGCGCAGGGTCACATTGAAGCGCGCCCGCGCGCGGTCCAGCACGCGGTCAGGCAAGGGGCGGGTGATATACAATTCTGCCATGATCCAAGCCTAATGCATTCTTGCGCCCAAAGGCACGGGGTGGTCGGGCGCGATAAGCGAGATATTGCCCGCATCATCCGCTGCGCCCAGCACAAGTACTTCCGACATGAAGGGGCCAATTTGGCGTGGTGGAAAATTCACCACTGCCATCACCTGCCGCCCGATCAGGACGTCCGGGTCGTAATGCGTGGTTATCTGGGCCGAAGATTTCTTTTCGCCAATCTCTGCCCCGAAATCGATCCAAAGCTTGATCGCGGGTTTGCGCGCTTCTGGAAAGGGTTCGGCGCGGGTCACGCGGCCCACGCGGATATCGACCCTCAGAAACTCGTCAAAGCCGATAGTCATTCGGCGAGTTCCTTCGATCGCGCGGTGGCTGCGGCAATGGCGCGTACCATCAGCGGCGGCAGGCCGTTCGCATCATCCATCAGCACGGCAAGGGCGGCGGCGGTGGTGCCACCGGGGCTGGTAACATTCGCACGCAAGGTGGCGGCGCTGTCAGGGCTGCCCTCGGCCAAACGCGCAGCACCGACCACCGTGGCGCGCGCCAATTGCATGGCCAGATCGGGCGCAAGCCCTTGCGCCGCACCCGCCGCAGCCATTGCTTCAATCATGAGAAACACATAAGCAGGGCCAGAGCCGGACAGACCCGTCACCGCATCCATCTGCGCTTCGTCCTTTAGTTCGACCACGTGTCCAACGGCGGATAACAGTCTTTGCGCTTGGTCCAGATGGGTCGGCGAGACATGCGCATTTCCGATCAGCGCCGTAATCCCGGCCCCCACGGCGGCGGGCGTGTTCGGCATGGCGCGGATGATGGGGCTTTGCGAGCCCAGCATATCGGCCAGTCGCGCCAAGGTCGTGCCTGCGGCAATCGACAGGAACAACGTATCGCCATCGCCAAGGGCAACCAGTTGCGACAGGGCGGTGCCCATCATCTGCGGTTTGACCGCCAGCACCGCCACGGCGGGCGTGGGCGGAAGGCCCGTGTTGATCTGAACGCCCGTGCCGCGCAGCCAGTCAGAGGGCGCAGGCTCTAGCACGTGCACCGCGCCGGGTTCGACCCCTTGCGCAAGCCAGCCCGCCAGCATGGCAGACCCCATCTTGCCACACCCTAGCAAAACAAGGCCGCGCGCGTTGATATCCTGCATGAAAGTCACCCCGATTGTTGCGTTCGCATCATGCGCCTGCATTCAGCGGGGTTCAAGAGGCGACGGGGCCGCGCTTATGCGCGGCCGACCGCATCGGCCAACGCCATATCCAGCGCGGCATCCGGACTATGGCCAGCCCATGCAACAAGCTGAAATGCCGGGTAAAACCGTTCTGCCGCAGCAATTGCATTGCGCAGCATCCGGTCGATCTGGTCAATGCCGGCAGGTTGTTCTTCGGACAGCAACAGGCCGTAGCGCCAGACCATAAGGCGTTGCGCGTCCCAATAGCTGAAAGACCCGGACCAGACCATGTCATTGGCGCGGCTGAGTGTTTCGTAAAGGGCTGGCATAGCCGCCTCTGGTGGGTCCATCTCGAACGTGCAGATCAGGCGCAGCACGTCGCCGCCCGGCGCCAACGCCAGTGACAAGCTGTAGCTGCGCCATTGCCCTTCGACCACCATGGCGATCTGGTCTTCGGCCAAGCGGTCAAAATCCCAATCGTGATGGGTGGCTAAGGTTTCGACCATGTCGATTGGGTGAATATCGTCATTCGAGAGGTAGAGTTCAGCCGCTGACATTCCCGCCTCACATTCCTGCATGTGCTTGCGTCCGTAACACAAGTCACAGTGCTTGCCGCTAATTGTGTGAACGCCTCTGCGTGCGCTTACTAGATATGGTGTCGGCAAAGCAAGATTCTGTAAAGCGGATTCTGCTTTGTGGTGAAAATAGCTGTGGATAGTCGCGCGGCCTTGGGCAAAGACTGGGTGTCGCGCGCTTGCCATCGCGTGGTGGCGCCAGATGGCTATCCAACAGCGCCCCTTGCGCCTAAGCCTTCGAAATGTTGACAGGATACGGCGCTATGCGCATCATATATGTTATCGCGCGTAAATTTGTAGGGGCGAGCGGATGCGGCAAGAGAAAGTCAGAACTATGGAAGAGCTTGCCGCTGTCAGTGGTATCTCGCGGCCAACCCTGTCCAAGTTTTTCAACGATCCGCAATCGGTTCGCAAAACCACGCGTGCGCGTATCGAACAGGCGCTGGAGCGTTTTGATTACACGCCAAATGTTTACGCGATAAACCAAAACCGCCAATTGACGCGCAATATCGGGATCGTTGTGCCGTTTCTAGCTGACCCGTTTTTTGCCGAGGTTGGCCGGAATCTGGAATTGCTGTGCGGCAGCGCCGGGTTCAACCCGATTGTGCTCAGTTCACATGGCGACCCGAAGCGCGAGATTGAAAATCTGGAAAGTTTGCGCGGCATTCGGCCTGCGGGCGTGTTGCTTGCGGCCCTTGGCAGACGGTCAGACCGGGACGCGATTGCGGAGTTTGCCGAAGATGTTGCCACGGTCCTGTTCGACTATGATGTCGAGGGTGTTGGCTGTGCAATGTTCGGCACAGATCACGCGCAAAGCACTGGTTTAATGGTAGAATATTTGTGCCGCTCGGGAGAGGCGCCAGCTTTGTTCGAGATGGCACATGCCCCGAACCCCAATGCCAACAAGCGCCGGGCTGCTTATGAGGCCGCTATGAGCATGGCCGGACATGAGCCAATGATACTGGCTGTAGAGGGCACCGGTTGGGCCTTCGAGGAGATCGCCCACCGCGAAGCCTTGCGCCTGATTTCAGAGCGGGGCTTGCCGACCAACACGGTGTTTTGCAGCAATGACCGTCTGGCCATCGGCTTTTTGGCCGCGGCCTATGAAAGCGGGTTGCGCGTCGGTGTGGGCGAGGGGAGCGCTTTGCGCGTGGCGGGACATGACGACCACCCGTTTTCGCGTTTTACCTGTCCGTCTTTAACCACCGTGTCGCAATCATATGACCAGATCGCGGGGTCAAGCCTAGACCAATTGCTGGCAATCATTGCATCGGGCGAGCGCCCGCCGGTCAAACGCTCGACCCTGTTTAACGGGTCTTTGGTGATGCGTAAGTCTGCATAAAATTATCGCGCGTAAAGAAATAGATTGACGCGAAAATAAGTATGCCATAGAACACTGATATCGCATCCAAAATCAGGGAGGATATCGGATGTCACTCAAGCGCATTCTTTGCGCCACTTCGGCGCTTGCACTCAGCAGCACGGCTGCTTTTGCCCAAGATACCACGATCACCATCGCCACCGTGAATAACGGCGACATGATCCGTATGCAGGGCTATACCGATCAGTTCACCGCACAGACCGGCATTGGCGTCGAATGGGTGACGCTGGAAGAAAACGTTCTGCGCCAGCGCGTCACGACTGACATCACTACCAAGGGTGGCCAGTTCGACATCATGACGATCGGCATGTATGAAACCCCGATCTGGGGTGCCAATGGCTGGCTGGTGCCGCTGAACGATCTGTCCGCCGAATATGACGTGGACGATATCCTTCCCGCCATGCGCAATGGCCTTAGCCATGACGGCACGCTCTATGCAGCCCCGTTCTATGGCGAAAGCTCCATGGTCATGTATCGCACAGACCTGATGGAAGCGGCTGGTCTGGAAATGCCGACCGCTCCGACTTGGCAATTCATCCGCGAAGCGGCGGCTGCCATGGACAACCCGGAAACCGGCGTGAACGGCATCTGTCTGCGTGGCAAGCCCGGCTGGGGCGAGGGCGGTGCGTTCATCACCGTCACCGGCAATTCTTTTGGTGCGCGTTGGTTCGACGAAGACTGGAACGCGCAGTTCGATCAGCCGCAATGGGCCGAGGCGCTGAATTTCTACGTCAATCTGATGAACGACTACGGCCCAGACGGGTATGAAACCAACGGGTTCAACGAAAACCTTTCGCTGTTCCAGCAGGGCCGGTGCGGCATGTGGATTGACGCGACCGTGGCCGCGTCCTTCGTGACCAACCCCAATGACAGCGACGTGGCCGACCGCGTTGGTTTCGCGCTGGCCCCCAACAGCGAGGGTGTCGAGAAGCGCTCTAACTGGCTGTGGGCTTGGGCGCTGGGTATCCCGGCAGGCACCCAGAAAGAAGCGGCTGCCAAACAGTTCATCGAATGGGCGACCTCGAAAGACTATATCGAGCTGGTTGCAGCGAACGAAGGCTGGGCCAATGTCCCGCCGGGCGCGCGGACGTCGCTTTATGAGAACCCCGACTATATCAGCGTGCCCTTCGCGCAGATGACGCTCGACTCGATCCTTGCTGCGGACCCGAACAACCCGACTGTGGACCCGGTTCCTTATGTCGGCATCCAGTTCGCCGCCATCCCGGAATTTGCCGGTATCGCGACCGAGGTCAGCCAGGAATTCGCCGCCGCCTATGCCGGTCAGCAGAGTGTCGAGCAAGCGCTTGAAAAGGCGCAGGCGATCACCAACGAGGCGATGGAAGCCGCAGGCTACCGCTAAGCGCCCCTTGGATAGTGTGAAAGGCGGCCAGCGCCGCCTTTCATCCCCCGAAATACCCCCGATACAATGGTAACGTGATGCGGACGGGTCGTTGGCCCGCCACAGGGAGGATTTAGCCATGGCGACCCAACATTCCCGCACCGCCGCGCGCATCATGATGGCCCCGGCCGTGTTTGTCCTTTTGGTCTGGATGCTGGTGCCGCTGTCGATGACGCTGTGGTTCTCGTTCCGTCAATACCTGCCGCTGCGCGGCGGCGATCAGGGCTTTGTGGGGTTCGACAATTTCGTGCGCTTCATCTCGTCCAGCGCCTTTTGGCCCTCGGTGCAGACCACGCTGGTCATCGTGGGTGGCATTCTTCTGATTACTGTCATTTTCGGCATTTTGCTGGCGCTGCTGCTTGACCAGCCCATGTGGGGGCAGGGGATTGTGCGCATTCTGGTCATCGCGCCCTTCTTTGTCATGCCCACCGTGTCGGCGTTGGTGTGGAAGAACATGTTCATGGACCCCACGAATGGCCTGCTGTCGCATCTGTGGCGCGCCTTTGGAGCCGATCCGGTCGTGTGGCTGAGCGATGCGCCGACCTTTTCGATCATCCTGATCGTGTCGTGGCAATGGCTGCCCTTCGCCACCTTGATCCTGCTGACGGCGGTGCAATCACTGGACAGCGAGCAGCTAGAGGCTGCCGAAATGGACGGCGCGCCGCCCGTGCGGCGCTTTATAGAGATTATCCTGCCGCATCTGGCCCGCGCGATTACCATCGTGGTTTTGATCCAGACGATCTTTCTGCTCTCGATCTTCGCCGAGATTTTCGTCACCACCGGCGGTGCCTTCGGCACCCGCACGCTGACCTACCTGATCTACCAGCGCGTGCTGGAAAGCCAGAATGTGGGTTTGGGCAGCGCGGGCGGCGTCTATGCTATCATCCTTGCCAATATCGTCGCGCTATTCCTGATGCGCATCGTCGGGAAGAACCTCGATGCGTAAGCCAAGCAAGAAACCCGCCCCGGGCCTGAACCGGGGCCCCGAGGCTCACCACGCAAACCAAGCAAACTCCGCCAACCGCAAGGCCCCGGATCACGTCCGGGGCGGGAGGACCTGACATGGCCCGTGCCGTTACGAACCAACGCAAGGCGCTAAACACAACCATCGCATGGGCGATTGGCCTTGTGATCTTCTTCCCGATCCTTTGGACGATCCTGACCTCGTTCAAGACCGAAGCCGAAGCCATCGCCAACCCTCCGGTTTTCTTTGCCTTCGACTGGACGCTGGAAAATTACGCCGTGGTGCAGGAACGGTCGAACTATATGCGGTTCTTGTGGAATTCGGTCATCATCGCGGGTGGCTCGACGCTTTTGGGCATTCTGATTGCCGTGCCTGCTGCGTGGTCTATGGCCTTTGTGCCCTCGAAGCGCACCAAGGACATCCTGCTGTGGATGCTCTCGACCAAGATGCTGCCCGCCGTGGGCGTGCTGTATCCGATCTACCTGATCTGCATTGAGTTGGGTGTGCTCGACAATCGGTTGGCACTGGTGGTGATCCTGATGCTCATCAACCTGCCGATCATTGTCTGGATGCTGTATACGTATTTCCGCGAAATTCCGGGCGAGATTCTGGAAGCCGCGCGCATGGACGGGGCATCCCTGAAAGAAGAGATCCTGTTCATCCTGACGCCCATGGCCATTCCCGGCATCGCCTCGACCGTGTTGTTGAACTTCATTCTTGCGTGGAACGAAGCCTTCTGGACGCTGAACCTGACAGCGGTCAACGCTGCGCCCCTGACGGCCTTCATCGCCAGCTATTCCAGCCCAGAAGGTCTGTTCTTCGCCAAGCTCAGCGCGGCCTCGACCATGGCCATCGCGCCCATCCTAATACTTGGCTGGTTCAGCCAGAAGCAACTCGTTCGCGGCCTGACCTTCGGCGCGGTGAAATAGGGAGACCTCTTATGGGACAGATCACGCTTGAAAAGGTCACGAAAAGCTTTGGCGATGTGAATGTCATCCCGCCCTTGGACCTGACGATTGAGGACGGCGAATTCTGCGTCTTTGTTGGCCCGTCGGGTTGCGGTAAATCCACGCTTCTGCGCCTGATCGCGGGGCTGGAAGACATCACATCGGGCATCATTCGCATTGACGGAACCGATGCCTCGAACACGCCGCCCGCCAAGCGGGGCCTGGCGATGGTGTTCCAATCCTACGCGCTTTATCCGCATATGTCGGTGCGCAAGAACATAGCTTTTCCGCTGCGCATGGCCGGTATCCCTGTAGAGGAGCAGAACCGCCGGATTGACGCGGCTGCCAAAGCCCTGAACCTGACCGACTACCTTGATCGCCGTCCGGGCCAATTGTCGGGCGGTCAGCGCCAGCGCGTGGCGATTGGCCGCGCCATCGTGCGTGAACCGGCGGCATTCTTGTTCGACGAACCACTCTCGAATCTTGATGCGGCGTTGCGCGTGGGCATGCGGCTGGAAATAAGCGAGATGCATGAGCGGCTGAAAACCACGATGATTTATGTGACACATGATCAGGTCGAGGCGATGACCATGGCCGACAAGATCGTGGTGCTGCGCGCGGGCCATATTGAACAGGTGGGCAGCCCGCTGGAGTTGTATCACGCCCCGCGCAACCTGTTCGTGGCGGGTTTTATCGGCAGTCCCAAGATGAACCTGATCGACGGCAATGCCGCCAGCCAGCACAATGCCACCACCATCGGCATTCGCCCTGAACATATCGACGTAGTGGAAAGCGGCCCATGGCAAGGTACCGTCGGCGTGGCCGAACATTTGGGGTCGGACACCTTCCTGCATGTGCATGGCACGGGGCTGGCTGAGACGATAACCGTTCGGGCCACGGGCGAAATCAGCCTGCGCCACGGCGACAAAGTCAACTTGGCCCCGCGCGAGGATCAGATCCACCGCTTCGATGCGCAAGGGCTTCACATCGCATGACACGGCTGGCTGGGAAAACGGCCCTGATTACAGGGGCCGCGCGGGGAATTGGGCTGGCCTTTGCCAAAGCCTATCTGGCAGAGGGCGCGCGCGCGGCGATTGCCGATATCGACATCGCCCGCGCCCGTCAGGCCGCTGTCGATCTGGGGCCAGACGCGCTTGCAGTCGAAATGGACGTGACCCGGCAAGAGAGCATTGATGCAGGCGTTGCGGCGGCCATTGCCGCATTCGGGCAGATCGACATTTTGGTGAATAACGCTGCCATTTTCACCGCTGCCCCGATTGTCGAGATCACGCGCGAAGATTACGCGCGCTGCTTCGAGATTAACGTCGCGGGCACTCTGTTCACCCTGCAAGCCGTCGCGCGCCACATGATCGAGGCGGGCATTCAGGGCCGCATCATCAACATGGCCAGCCAAGCCGGACGGCGCGGAGAGCCGCTTGTCGCGGTTTATTGCGCCACCAAGGCCGCGATCATCAGCCTGACGCAATCAGCAGGGCTGAACCTGATCCGCCACGGCATAAACGTGAACGCCATTTCACCGGGCGTGGTTGATGGCGAGCATTGGGACGGCGTCGATGCGTTCTTTGCGAAATACGAAAACAAGGCACCGGGCCAGAAAAAGGCCGAAGTGGGCGTAGGCGTGCCCTTTGGGCGTATGGGCGTGCCCGAAGACCTGACAGGCATGGCGGTGTTTCTGGCCAGCGACGAGGCCCGCTACATCGTCGCACAAACCTACAATGTAGATGGCGGACAATGGATGAGCTGATGACACTGACACCTGTCCGACTGAGCAACGCCACCTTGGGCGACATTCCCGATACCGTCCTGCGCCCCGCCTATGCGCGCGACAGGCTTACACCGGGGATCGTGCATATCGGTATGGGCAATTTCCACCGCGCGCATCAGGCGTGGTATCTGCACCGGTTGATGCAGCAGGGCTTGGCGCGCGACTGGGCCATTATCGGCGCGGGCGTGCGCGCGGGCGATGCGGTCATGCGCGACAAGCTGCTGGCGCAGGATTGCCTGACTACGCTCATCGAATTGCGGCCCGACGGCACCAGCGCAGAAGTCTGCGGATCCATGATCGGGTTTCTGCCGGTAGAGGCGGATAATGCTGCCCTGATTGCGCAGATGGCAGACCCGGCCATTCGTATCGTGTCGCTGACGGTGACCGAGGGCGGGTATTTCGTGAACCCGGCCACGGGTGCCTTCGATCCTAGCCATCCCGACATGGCGCACGACGCGGCCCATCCCGAGCACCCGCGTACCGCCTTTGGCGCAATCGTTGCCGCGTTGCGCCAACGGCGCGCGGCGGGCGCGGGGCCATTCACGGTGCAAAGCTGCGATAATCTGCGCGGAAATGGCGATATCACCCGCGACACGGTTCTGGGTCTGGCGCAGCTGTCTGACCCGGCTTTGGCCGATTGGATCGCGCAAAACTGCACCTTCCCCAATTCCATGGTCGATTGCATTGTCCCCGCCACGGGCGATGCAGAGATTGCCGCCGCGCGCGCCTTGGGGGTGGATGATGCGGCCCCAGTCACGCATGAAAACTTTCGCCAATGGGTGATCGAAGACAAGTTCTGCGCGGGCCGCCCCGATTGGGACCGCGTCGGCGCGACCTTCACCAACGCCGTGCATATGTACGAGGCGATGAAAATCCGTATTCTGAACGCTGGCCATCAGGTCTTGGCCAATGCGGGCGAAGTGCTAGGTTTGGCCACCATTGCCGATTGCATGGCCGACCCGCTGGTCTTGGCCTTCTGGCGCAAGGTGGAAGCAACCGAAATCGTGCCCCATGTTGCCCCTGTG
>CAYNWX010000014.1:0-11864 GCA_964401005.1 uncultured Natronohydrobacter sp. | reverse complement strand
CCGATAAAAGTTCGGGCCGAAGTGTCATACCTGCGCCCCCTGCACATTCCGCAATACACCTTGGGCTTTTTCCAACGCGGCCGAAGCTTCGGCCAAATCATAGCCCTGCGCGACCAAGATCGCTGGTTTTATCTTCCAACCTGAAGTTTCCAGCGCTGCCTTTGCCGTTGCCTGATCCACCTGCGCCAGCGTGGCAACCATGCCTGTCGCGCGGCCTCGCAGCTTTATGTTCTGCGGTCGCATATCGACCATTAACCCGCGATGGACATGGCCCAGACGCAGCATGATTTGCGTTGACAGCAAGTTCAGAATAGCCTTTTGCGCCGTACCAGCCTTCATGCGGGTGGACCCGGCAATGGCTTCGGCGCCAGTTTCGGCAATGATGCCATGGTCTGCCATCACGCAAAGCACGGCATCCGGGTTGCAGGCAATCCCGACCGTCAATGCGCCCGCGTCTCGGGCCGCTTTGACAACGGCCACGGTAAACGGCGTGCGCCCGCTGGCGGCCAGTCCGATCACCACATCATTCGGGCCGATCGCATTCGCAGCAACCTGCGCGCGTCCATCCTCGGCATTGTCCTCCGCGCCTTCAATACCCAGCTTTAGGGCCGCTTCGCCGCCCGCGATCAGGTAAAGGGTGCGCGATTCCGGCCAATCAAAGGTTGGCCCCAGTTCGATCCCATCCTGCACCGCGACACGAATGGATGTGCCGGCCCCCGCATAGACCAGCCGCCCGCCGGCGCGTAGACGCGGCACGGCACTTGCCACCACATCGGCGAGGGCAGGCAATGCAGGCGTGATGGAGGCAATCGCGGCCATCTGCCCTTCCAGCATGGCGCGCAGGGCGGTTACGTCATCCCACGTGTCGATGTCGCGGTAACGGGGGTCGGCAAGTTCGGTCATGGTCTGATCCTTCAGGCAGGGGCCGGGTGCAGGCGATGCCCGTTTTCATCGAAATGGAAGGCCCGCGCCATATCGGGGCGCATGACCAGCCTATCATTGACAGTATAAGCGTGTTCCCCGAACAGGCGCACCGTGACAAGCCCGTGCGGGTCGGCATGCACATAAACCAGTGTTTCGCCGCCCAGATGTTCGACATGGCTGACGCGCCCCTCAATGCCCTCGCCGCTGCCAGCCAGCGTGATATGTTCGGGGCGGATACCAATGCTTTTACCCGCCGCGCTCAGAGCCGGCCCGTGCAGGAAGTTCATCTTGGGGCTTCCAATGAACCCAGCGACGAATTCGTTGGCGGGGTTATTGTAAAGCTCCATTGGGGCGCCGACCTGTTCCACCCGCCCGTCGCGCAGCACGACGATACGGTCAGCCAGCGTCATCGCCTCGACCTGGTCATGGGTCACATAGACCATGGTCGCGCCCAATTCGCGGTGCAGATTGGCAATCTCGATCCGGGTTTGCACGCGCAAAGCAGCGTCAAGATTCGAGAGCGGTTCGTCAAACAAGAACAGCTTGGGCTTGCGCACAATCGCGCGGCCAATGGCAACGCGCTGACGCTGCCCACCCGACAATTCTCCGGGGCGACGGTCCAGATATTTGCCAAGGTCCAACATACCCGCCGCGCGGTCAACCGCGCTGGCCACTTGCGCCTTGGGCTGGCCCGCTTGCTTCAGCCCCAGCCCCATATTGTCACGCACGTTCAGATGCGGATAAAGCGCGTAGGATTGGAACACCATGGCGATTTCGCGCTGCGAGGGGGGCGTGCTGTTCACCACCTGCCCATCAATCAGAATGTCGCCCGATGTGATGTCTTCCAACCCCGCGATCATCCGCAACAGCGTCGATTTCCCGCAACCGGACGGCCCGACAAAGACGCAAAATTCGCCATCCTGCACGTCCAGGTTCACATCGCGGATCACATCGACATTGCCGAAGGATTTGCAGGCGTTCTCTAGTTTCAGCTGTCCCATGATATCCTCAAGGCTTCAGGCGCACGGGGGAACCGCTGCGCACGCTTTCATCTGCGGCAAGGCATATCGCGACCGAGCGCACGGCATCTGCCACGTGGCGGCTTAGGTCTTCGTCATCCGTGATCGCCCGCGCCATCGCAGCGGCCTGACGGTCGCACAAGCCTTGGTGGCCGGGGCTGTCAAGAAAATCGCGCAGGGTTTCGCCCTGCCCCGTGGGCGCGATGATCAACTGGTCGGCGGCGGTGTGGCCTTCGACATCCGCCGACCCCACGCCTTGCGGAGCGCGCAAGCTGACCGCGCCGCCGGGGCTGACCACGTCTTTGACGAAATGGGCGGTTTCCGACATCATCGGTCCCCAGCCCGCCTCATACCAGCCGCAAGAGCCGTCCTCGAACAGCACTTGGAAATGACCGTAATTATACATCTGGGGCGCGATCTCATCCGACAGGCGCAGGCCCATGCCGCGCACCTCCACAGGCGCGGCATCGGTGATCTGGCACATCACATCGACATAATGCACGCCGCAATCCACGATGGGGGGCGTCGATTGCATCAGCGCTTTATGTATCTCCCACGCGGGCCCGGTTGAGCGTTGATTCAGGTTCAGCCGGAACACGTAAGGGCCTTGCAACGCGCGGGCCTCTGCGATCAGCGCCTGCCATGTTGGATGGTGGCGCAGGATATGGCCCACCATCAGCTTGCGGCCCGTGTCTGCCGCCACCTGCGCCACGCGTTCGCAATCCGCCGCATGTGTGGCCAAGGGCTTTTCCACGAACACATGCGCGCCAGCCTGCATGGCTTTGATCGCAAGCTCGGCATGGCTGTCGGAATAGGTGGCGATGGCGACCATATTGGGCTGCAACCGGGTAAGAGCCACGTCGAAATCCTGCTCTATGGGCAGGTGGGCCAGCGCATCGGGCAAGGCAACATCGCTGCGGTTGACCAGCCCCACGACCTCGAATGCCGGGTTCATGGCATAGGCCAGCGCGTGGCTTTGCCCCATCTGCCCAAGGCCCACGACCAATACACGGATCATTTGACCGCCCCTTTCGTGATGCCCCGGATCAACTGGCGCGAGAAGATCAGATACAGCACCACCACCGGGATGATGGCCAGCGACAGCGCCGCAAGCACCGCGTTCCAGTCGGTTACATATTGGCCAAGGAAGATCTGGCTGCCCAGCGTCAGGGTCTTTGTCGCCTCGCCTGGGGCAAGGATCAGGGGGAACCACAGGTCGTTCCAGATCGGGATCATGGTAAAGACCGCAACGGTCGCCATAGCCGGCCGCACCAAAGGCAACGCGATGGTAAAGAAGATCCGGTATTCGCTCAGCCCGTCGATGCGCGCGGCATTCTTCAGGTCATCCGATACCTGCCGCATGAATTCTTGCAAGATGAACACGGCCAAGGGTAACCCTTGCGCGGTATAGACCAACACGAGCGAGGTGAGCGTGTTCACCAGCCCCGCAGCAACCATGATTTCGAGGATCGCCACCGTGCCCAAGCGGATGGGGATCATGATGCCCAGTGCCAGATACAGGCCCATCAACAAGTTGCCCCGGAAACGGTATTCAGCCAGCGCGAAAGCAGCCATGGCCCCGAACAACAGCACGAAAAACAGCGATGCCACGGTCACGATCAGGCTGTTTTGAAAATACAGAAGGAAATTGCCCTGCTCTAGAACCGTCTGAAAGCCGATCGGGTCGAAGGTTTGCGCTGTGGGCAGCGCCAGCGGGTCGTTGAAAATCGCCCTGCGGCTTTTGACCGAATTGATCAGGATCAGGAACACCGGATAAAGCGCCAAAATAGTATAGGCGATCAGGATGGCATGGGCGGCAGCGGTGCGGCCCAGATTGCCGCGTGCGGAAAAGAGTGGATTGGCCAACGCGCGCCCCCCTAGAACTGATAGCGCCGCAGGCGCGTCTGCACCCCGAACAGGTAGATCGACACGCCGACAAGGATGATGCCGAACATAACGGTCGCCACGGTTGCACCCATATGCGGGTCGCCCAGTTGCAACTGGAACCCGAAGAAGGTGCGGAACAGGTATGACCCCAGAATATCGGTCGTGAAATTCGGCCCCGCCAGCGCGCCTTGGGTGACATAGATCAGGTCGAAGGCGTTAAAATTACCAACGAAGGTCAGGATAGAGATGATCCCGACGGTCGGCAGCACCAAGGGCAGCTTGATCTTCCAGAACTGGCTTGCGCCGGTGATGCCGTCCATCTCGGCGGCTTCCAGCACTTCGTCCGGGATGGACAATAGCGCGGCATAAATCAGCATCATCGGGATGCCGACGAATTGCCAAACCGAAATCAGCGCCAGCGTGGTCAGGGCAGATTCTTCCAACCCCAGCCATGGCGCGAACCAGTCACCCAAGCCCAGCGCATCCATGAATGTGGGCGCGACGCCCCACAAAGGTGACAAGATCAACTTCCAGACAAAGCCCACGATCACGAAGCTCAGGATCGCGGGGATGAAAATGGCGGTGCGGTAGAAGGCGGCAAAGCGCAGTTTCGGAGTGGACAGGATCGCCGCCAGCGCAATCCCGATCGGGTTCTGCACCAGCATGTGAATGACGAAAAACCAAAGGTTGTTGCCGGTCGCGTTCCAGAACGCGTCAGACCAGCGCGGATCGCCGAACAGCGTCTGGAAGTTTTGCAACCCCACGAACAGGCGGGTGCCATCTTCCGTGCGGGTGAACAGCGACAGGTTCAGCGTGCCGAAGAGCGGAATGATCATGATCGCGGTGTAGATCAGCACGGCAGGTGCCAGAAACACGACGATATGCCAACGGAACGGCCTTTTGCGGGCACGGTCGGACATGGGGCAACCTATGGGCTAAAGGGGGTTCGGGCAGCCCTGGGGCGGGCTGCCCAAGGCCGTTTACTGCTGCGGCGCATACCAGGATGCAAGGCCAGTCTGCATTTGGGCTGCGGCATCTGCCGGGGTCTGGCCACCCCGGATCACGTTGGCGGACGTGCCCCAGCTTTCATTCGACAGGTTCGGCGTACCGCGCGACAGGATCTGGTGGAAGGGCCGGACCGAGCTTTCGCAATCGCCGCGCCAGCTGATGAATTCCTGCGCCAGCGGGTCTTCCAGCGTCACCTCGGCATTCGACAGCGGGAAGAAGCCCGGCACCGCATTGGCGAAGAGCGTCGCAAACTCGCTGCTGCCCAGCCAGTTCAGGAACACCCGCCCGGCTTCTTGGTTGGGGGAAGCCGCGTTCAGGCCCATGCCCATATCGGTGTGGTCAGAGATGTAGCAGGTATCACCCGCATTCTGCACCGGCGGCGGGAAGGCGCCCATTTCGAAATCCGCCAAGGACCGGAAACCCGCGATTTCCCAAGAACCCGACGGATATATGGCCGCACGACCCAGCGTGAACAGGTTCTGGCTGTCCGGGTAGCTTTGCGATTCGAAACCGCGCCCCAGATAGTCGGACCAGCGCGCCAATTGCTCGAACGGGGCGACGAATGCGGTATCGGTCAGCTTGGCTTCGCCTGCGATCAGCGCATTGCGGCCTTCCTCGCCCTTCCAGTAATTCGGCCCGATATTGGCATAGCCCATCGTCGCCGCTTCCCATTGGTCGTTCACGCCCATGGCCATCGGGGTATAGGTGCCATCGGCAGCAATCGCATCCAGCACGGCGAAGAATTCGTCTACCGTGGTAGGTTCTTCCAGCCCCAGTTCCGCGAACGCGTCGGCATTGTAGATGAACCCGTGGATTACCGACGCCATGGGCACGCAGAATTGCTGGCTGCCATCATCGGTCGACCATGCGGCTTTGGCCACATCGGAATAATTGGCCATGCCTTCAAGATTGGTCAGGTCAGCCAGTTGCCCTTTCTGGAAAAGTGCCAACGACGCATCGAACGCGCGGCAGGTCACGATATCGCCCGCCGTGCCTGCATCCAGCTTGGAATTGAGCGCAGAGTTATACTGCGCCGGCGCGGTCGGCTGAAAATCCAGCTTAATGCCAGGATGCGCGGCTTCAAAGGCCGGGATGATCTGGTTGCGCCAGATCGAAATGTCGTCATTACGCCAGCTTTCGATTGTCAGCGTCACATCCTGCGCCATAAGCGCGGTGCTGCTGAGCAGAAATGCCGTGGCGGCGAAGGTAAGTTTACGTGCGGCCATTGTTGGAACCTCCCGAGTTGCCGAAGGGCGCATCAGCACCCCGCCTGCCCACGGCAGACCGATCCAAGTGCATCCCCTAGTCGACATGTAATGCCAAACTAATACCACTTGTCCAGCTTTTTCTTTTTGGCGCAGCCAGAACGCAGCACGATTTCAGATAGAGCTCATAGAAAGATACAAATAAAATATAGCCTTAAAAGGCTAAAAACAAAATTTTCAACGGAAGATGCCATGCAGCGTTCTAGGACGCGCCGCAGATTCGATCTTCCTTTTTGGTATTATTATGGTATTACTTTGGCTAATGAGGTGAACGATGACGCTGCTGATAGGTCTCGATGGGGGTGGCACGGGCTGCCGGGCGCGCGCGGCGCGCGCGGATGGCAGTCTGGGCGCGGTCGTTGACGGTGGAAGCGCCAATATCCACTCCGACCCAACGGGTGCTGCGCAACGCATTGCCGATGTTTTGGCCCGCGTCTTGCAGGCCGAGCGGTGGCGCGACACGAACAGCCCAGATTTGCATATCGTGCTGGGCTTGGCGGGCGCATCCGAATCCGGGGCCGCGTCGCGGCTGGCAGATGCGCTGCCCTATCACAATGTCACTGTTCTGGGCGATATCGACATTTCGCTCTCTGGCGCGTTCGAGGATGAAGATGGCATTGTCATGGCGGTCGGCACCGGGTCTGTTCTGGCGCGGCAGATAGGCGGGCAAATGCAACGCGTCGGCGGCTATGGCTTTGCCCTAGGCGACGAAGCGGGCGGCGCGTGGCTAGGGCGGCGCGCGCTGAGCGCGGCCCTGCATGTGCGCGACGGGCTTTTGCCCGACGCGCCTTTGGCAGATACCGTCTGGGGCCGGTTCAAGGACCTGCCCGAATTGCTGGCCTTCACGGCCGAGGCGCGCCCTGCCGATTATGCAACCTTTGCCCCGCAGATCGTAGCGCTGGACAAGTCAGGCTGCCCATTGTCGCGCGCTATCCTTGACGAAGGCGGCACCTACCTTTTGCGTGCGATCCGGCATTTGCAGGCGGATGATCCAAACATACCCGTTGCGGCAACTGGCGGCCTTGGCCCGACCTTTCTGGACCGGATTGCCGCCACCGCGCAGCCAGCCCTTCACATCGTGAAACCCAAGGGAACAGCTTTGGATGGTGCGCTGTGGCGCGCCCGGAAACTGGCCCAAACCGAAAGACAAGCTGAATGACCCAAACCCATATGGCCCGCGAAATCGCAGAAATTCCGCAGCGTGTCAGCGATCTTCTGGGCAACAATGCTGCCGCTCTGGCAGAGCTTGGCGCGGAACTGCGCGCCTTCGACCCGCAGCTTCTGACCACGGTGGCGCGCGGGTCTTCGGATCACGCCGCGACCTACCTGAAATATGCCTGCGAAATCCTGACCGGGGTGCCTGTTGCGTCGGTCGGGCCCTCGGTTGCGTCTGTCTATGGTGTTTCGCTGCGGTTGCCGCGCACGTTGTGTGTGGGTATTTCACAATCGGGCCGCAGCCCCGACATTGTGACCATGACAGCAGCAAGCGCCACAGCCGGGGCAAAAACGCTGGCGATTACCAATCACCCCGAAGCGCCCCTTGGCGACAGTGCCGATTTCTGCTTGCCCTTGGACTGCGGCACCGAGCAAAGCGTGGCGGCGACCAAAACCTTTGTCACCTCTGTGGTGGCGGCTGTGGCGATGCTGGCGCATTGGTCGCAAGACACCGCGCTGAAAACGTCCCTGAACGGGCTGCCGGACGCCTGCGACATCGCATTAAAGCAAGATTGGTCGCCCTTGGCAGACCGGTTGGTGCGGGCACCGGCGCTCTATGTGCTTGGGCGCGGCCCCGGCTATGCGATCGCGTCGGAAATGGCCCTGAAGTTCAAGGAAACCAGCGCGCTGCATGCCGAAGCCTATTCCGCCGCCGAGGTTCTGCATGGCCCGTCGGCCTTGGTGGAGCGCGGATTTCCCGTGCTTGGCCTGATCTGTGACGATGCCGCGCGCGACGGGTTTTGCGACACGGCGGCACGGCTGGCAGGCCAAGGCGCGGATGTGTTCGTGACCGATAGCGTCGCAGGAACAACGGAACTGCCGCGCGCCGCGCCACTGCACCCACTTCTGGATCCAATTCTGCATGTGGTCAGCTTTTACGTCTTCATAGAAGCATTGGCCCGCCGCCGCGGCCTGCAACCCGACACGCCGCGCCATCTGCGCAAAGTGACAGAGACGGTCTGATGCGGCAGGCATTTCGCGCAGACCGGATTTTCGACGGTTGGCAGATCTTGACCGATCATGCGCTGATTGTGGACGGCGC
Source organism: uncultured Natronohydrobacter sp. (assembly GCA_964401005.1). Lineage (GTDB taxonomy): Bacteria > Pseudomonadota > Alphaproteobacteria > Rhodobacterales > Rhodobacteraceae > Roseinatronobacter. The sequence continues at coordinate 3,504 of CAYNWX010000014.1, read as the reverse complement.
GCATGTCGAAGGGCTGGTTGCCGAAACCCCCGCAGGTATGGCCGTCACCGATCTGGGCGCAGGGCTTCTTGCACCCGGTTTCGTCGATCTGCAAGTCAATGGTGGCGGCGGCGATTTGATCGGGCCTGACACCGATCTGGACCAGATCGCCCGCATCTGCGCAGCACATCGGGCGCTGGGGGCCACCAGCATTTTACCTACGCTCATCAGCGACCGGCCAGAGGTGACTGCGCGCGTCATCGACGCCGCACGCAAGGCCGTGCAGAGGGGCGTGCCGGGCTTTGCGGGGCTGCATCTGGAAGGGCCGCATCTGGACCCTATCCGCCGTGGCGCCCATGACCCGGATCTGATCCGCCCGATGGACGAGGGAGACTTGCGCTTACTGGAACAGGCCGCCCGCGACTTGCCGGCCTTGATCGTTACGCTTGCCCCTGTTGCCGTAACCGCCGAGCAGATTGCGCGTTTGCGCGCCGCTGGTGCCGTGGTCAGCCTTGGGCATACCGATTGCACTGCGGAAGAGGCCCATCTTGCCTTTGCTGCGGGCGCGAACTGCGTCACCCATCTGTTCAACGCGATGAGCCAGCTTGGCAATCGTGCACCCGGCTTGGTGGGGGCAACATTGGCGGGCGACGTCGCTTCGGGGATTATCGCAGATGGGGTGCATGTGGCGGAAGACCCTCTGCGCATTGCTTTGGCCATGACCGCGCCAGATCGGCTGTTTCTGGTCAGTGACGCGATGGCGGTGGCAGGCAGCAACGCTACGTCCTTTCAATTGAATGGCCGGACAGTGTTTCGCCGCGACGGGCGGCTGACGCTGGACAATGGCACGTTGGCCGGGGCCGACATTTCCTTGCCGCAATCGGTGGCCAACCTTGTGGCGCTTGGGGTCGCGTCAGAACGTGCGCTGGCCATGGCCAGCCGAATCCCCGCCGATGTGATCGGCGCGCGCCATTTGGGCCGCTTCAAGCCCGGTGCGCAGGCCGACATGGTGCTTCTGAACGAGAAGTTTCAGATTGGGCGCGTCTGGTCGGCCAAGCAATAGGCAAAGCGAATCTCTGGCCAGTTGCGGATGGAGAACGCGCTCTATCCCAGATCACGCGGAACGATAAAATCGTTCCCGCGCCCGGTGCCAAGCTCAACCTTGTCCCAGCTTGGCGCGTCGAAATCCGCAACAAGCGTGGCGCAGGTTGGAAACCCGCCAAACCCAGAATGTGCCATGGGCGCAGACAGCATGCGCGCCGCGAATTCGGCAATGCCGGGGTTATGCGCGATCAGGATAACGCAAGGATCTGTTGCGTGGCGCAATCGGCCCAGCAACACGTCAGGCCCCGCCAGATACAGGTAGCGGTCGAATATGGCTTTGGGCGGGTTGGGCAATTCGGCGGCAATCAGGTCCCAAGTCTGCCGGGTGCGCATGGCGTCTGACACGAACGCCTGCCCCGGCACATAGCCCTTGCCTGCCAGCCATCGCCCGATGCGCGGGGCCGCGTCAAACCCCCGCGCACTGAGCGGGCGGGAATGGTCGCTGTCGAGCGGATTGTCCCAGTCGGATTTGGCATGGCGGGTCAGGATCAGGCGCAGGGTCATTTGTGAAAATGCCTCATATGGAAAGCGGATTGGGCCGGGTCGCGCCCGAAGGCGGCAGAGACTGGGCACGCGCGGCGCACGGCGCAGCCATTGGTCATGCAGTCTTGGCCCGCGTCAGTGTCAAGATAAGCATGGCAGCTGTCCACATCATACCCTGTCGGGGTCAGTGCCCCGACCGGACAGGCCGTCGCGCAGGGCTTGGCGCAGGCCTCGCAAGGCTTTTCACGAGGTGGCAAGGGGCCAACCGCGTGCGCAAAGCCAAGCGCACCGCGAAACGACGCCCACAGTCCGGACCGCGCCCCCACCAAGAATTGCACGGGTGACGACCACACCTGCCCCGATGACAGCGCCCATGTGTAGAAAGGATGCGGCGGCACGGTACCAAAGGGAAAAAGCGCCTCTGCCCCAAGCCGATCGGCCAAAGCCCGGATCACCCGCAAGGACCAGCGATCCATAGGGTCTGGCTGGCCATCGCGGTATTCCGGGCTTTGTGTGAAATGCGGCCAAAAGGCAGGCTCGTCGGGGGACAGCAGGACAATGCTGCACAGCTCGCCCGGCATGGGCGCGCTGCCTTCGGACACCAGTCCATCAACGCGCAGACCGAGCGATTGGGCGGCCTGCTCAATCTGGGCCAGCCCGCTCATGATCAGGCCTTTGGCTGAATGCGCGGGTCGCTGTCGCGGATAATGCTGCCAGCACCGTGATCGGTGAACAGCTCCAGAAGGCAGGCATTCGGGGCGCGCCCGTCAAGGATTACCGCCGCGCGCACGCCACCTGCAATGGCCGTCAAAGCGGTTTCGGTTTTCGGAATCATACCGCCCGCGATCACACCCTGGTCGATCAAGTCGCGCACATGCGCGGGCGAAAGCTGCGTGACCACGTCGCCATTCGCGTCCTTCACTCCGGCAGTGTCGGTCAGCAACAACAGCCGGTCCGCTTTCAAAGCAGCAGCGATGGTGCCCGCAACCGTGTCGCCGTTAATGTTGTAGGTCTCACCCTCACGGCCCATGCCCAAAGGCGCGATTACAGGAATGAACCCGCCTTTGAACAGGTGGTGCAGCAGGTCTGTGTTAATCTCGACCGGGCGTCCGACAAGGCCCAGTTCGGGGTCATCAGCCTCGCATGTGATCATGCCGCCATCCTTTCCAGACAGGCCCACGGCGCGCCCGCCTTCGTCCTGTATGGCCTGCACGATGCGTTTGTTCACCATCCCCGACAGCACCATTTCAACCACCTGCATGGTGGGCGCATCGGTCACGCGCTTGCCGCGCACGAAGTCCGATTGAATGTTCAGCTTGCTCAGCATCTCGTTAATCATCGGGCCGCCGCCATGCACGATAACGGGATTCACCCCCACTTGGCGCATCAGCACGATATCGCGGGCAAAGCTGGCCATTTCGTCGGTATCGCCCATGGCATGCCCGCCAAATTTGATAACGACGATCGCGCCTGCATAACGTTGCAGGTAGGGCAAGGCTTCGGACAAGGTACGGGCGGTGGCAAACCAATCTTGGGACATGGGCTTTTGCTTCTTCATCAGGTCAAACCGGCGATAATCGCGCGCAAATTGGCAATGCCGTCGCCTGTCTCGGACGAGGTGACGACAAGTTCCGGGTAGGCCGCGGGGTGCTTGGCCAGTTTCTCGCGCACTTGCGCCAGCGTTGTCTCACGCGCAGCGGCGCTGATCTTGTCCGCCTTGGTCAGCACGACCTGAAAGGTCACGGCAGAGGTGTCGAGCATCCGCATGATCTCTGCATCGACATCCTTCACACCGTGGCGCATGTCGATCAGCAGAAAGGCGCGGCGCAACGTGGCGCGGCCCGACAAATAGGCTTTCAGCAGACGTTGCCATTTCTCGACCACCGGGATGGGCGCCTTGGCAAAGCCGTAGCCCGGCAGGTCCACAAGGTAATGGCT
>CAYNWX010000013.1:0-20414 GCA_964401005.1 uncultured Natronohydrobacter sp. | reverse complement strand
GCCTTCGGCGGCCAGATCCTCGAGTATATCGGCTCCGGTGGCATAAGCGCCGGTCTTGCCCTTCTTGCCGCCCTCCAGCGACATCTTGTCGAAGAGGATTTCGCCCAACTGCTTGGGGGAGCCGACATTGAACCGCTCGCCCGCCAGTTCGTGGATTTCCGCCTCCAGCCCCGCCATTTTCTGCGCAAACGCGTTCGACATGCGTGACAGGATATCGCGGTCCACCTTTATGCCCCGCCGCTCCATCGCCGCCAAAACGGGGACCAATGGGCGTTCGAGCGTTTCATAGACGCGCGTGACCTGCGCCGCGTGTAGGCGCGGTTTGAACATCTGCCACAGGCGCAGGGTGATGTCGGCATCCTCAGCCGCGTAGCGTGTGGCGTCATCAATCGGCACGCGGTCGAAGGTGATGGCGGATTTGCCGCTGCCCAGCAGCGTCTTGATGACAATCGGCGCGTGGTTCAGGTAGCGGTCCGAAAGCGCATCCATCCCGTGCCCGTGCAGGCCGCCATTCAGCGCGTAGCTCATCAGCATCGTGTCGTCTATTGGGGCGACCGCAATGCCGTAGCCTTTGAGGATCTTGGCGTCGTATTTCATGTTCTGCCCGATTTTCAGAATGCTCGGGTCTTCCAGAAGGGGTTTGAGCGCGGCGAGCGCGTCGGCCATCGGGATTTGACCATCGCTCAGCGTCGGGTCATCGAACAGCCCGTCGCCGCCTGCGCGATGCGCCAGCGGGATATAGGCGGCGTGCCCCGCTTCCACACACAGCGACACACCGACCAGATCGGCGCGCATTTCGTCCAAAGCCGTGGTTTCGGTATCGACCGCGACATAGCCGCGCCCATGTGCGGCGGCGATCCATGTCTGGAGCGTGGCCATATCGCGGACGCAATCGTAGCGGGCTTGGGCAAAATCGGGGGCCTTGGGCGCATCGGGTTGTGGGGTCGGGACGGCATCGGGCAGGGCGGGCGCCTCTGCCCCAAGCGTGTCTGCAATGCGGCGGGTGAGGGTGCGGAATTCCATGCGGTTCAGGAAGTCCAGCAGGGCGTCTGCATCGGGTTTGCGCACCGCCAGATCGTCGAGCGTGAAGGTGATGGGGGTCTGGTCGTCCAGACGCACAAGGGCTTTCGACAGGCGCACGGCCTCTTCGGCCTCGGCCACTTTGGGGGCGACATTGCGCAGCACTTTTAACCGCTCGCGCATGGTAACAAGTTGGGCGGCGGCGTCATTGCCTTTGGCGGCTAAATCGGCCAGCTCGGCGGGGGACAGCTCCGCGCCCACCACTGCCCCCGACAGCGCCACGATGGCGGCGGCATCGGTCTTGGACCCCAGCTTGACCTTGCGTTCCAGCCGGGTTTCCAGATCCAACACATAAGCATCAATCTGCGCGGCCAGTTCGGATAGCGCCGCCTCGCGTGAGCCTTCATCGAACAGCCGCTCGACCGGGCCGATGGCTTGCAGCAGAAGCGAGGCCGTGGCCGCACCAACGCCCCGCACACCGGGAATATTGTCGACCGAATCGCCCGCGATGGCTTGCAGGTCGATCATCAATTCGGGCGGCACGCCGAACCATTCCACCACGCCGCCTCGGTCCACAAGCTGATCGGGCTTGCCCTGCATACCGGGGCGGATCATTGACACATTTGCATTCACAAGCTGCGCCAAGTCCTTGTCGCCGCTGATGATTGTCACGCGCCCACCCACCTCTGTCGCTTGACGGGCGAGGGTGGCGATGATGTCATCGGCCTCATAGCCCTCCAGCTCTTCGCAGGCGATGTTGAAGGCGCGGGTGGCTTCGCGGGTTAGGGGTATCTGGGGCCGCAGGTCTTCGGGCATATCGGGGCGGTGGCCCTTGTAATCCGAATAGAGATCGTTGCGGAAGGTGTGGCTGCCCTTGTCGAAAATCACCGCCACATGGGTGGGCGCATCCGGCCCTTTGTTGCCTTCGACATAGCGCCACAGCATGTTGCAAAAGCCCGCTACCGCGCCCACCGGCGCTCCGTCAGACTTGCGCGAAAGTGGCGGCAGCGCGTGATAGGCGCGGAAGATATAGGCAGAGCCGTCAATCAGGTGCAGGTGGCTGTCCTTGCCGAATGTCATGCGTGTGCCCTTTGCCGTTCGTACTTGGCGGGCATAGTAGCGGTTGACGCGGCAAAGGCCAGAGTGTGCGGGCCTTAGGCCGCCGCGTAATCCGCGTGGATGAACCGCTTGTCGCAATAGGGGCATTCGACCATGCCGGTGTCATGCGACACCGAAAGCCAGACGCGCGGATGCCCTAGCGCGCCTTCACCCCCATCGCAGGCCACGCGCATGGTGGTCACGATTTCGGTTTCCGGGGCGTCATGCTCTGGTTTTGCGGGCAGGGCGGTCATGGGGCTGTCCTTGTCGCTGGTGGCGCATTGGCCTAGATATGCTCGGAACATAACAAATCCGGCGCGCGCGGCAAGATGTGTTGCCCGCCCCGGTAGGAGCCATGATGAGCAAACAGGCAATCGAGATCACGGGCCTGCGCAAGACCTATGCCGCGCAAAAGGGCGAACCGGCAAAACATGCGCTGAAAGGCGTGGACCTGAGCATTCCCGCAGGTAGCATATTCGGACTGCTGGGGCCGAACGGTGCCGGAAAATCGACGTTGATCAATATCTTGGCTGGGTTGGTGACCAAAAGTGCGGGGCAGGTGCGCATATGGGGCTTTGACCAAGACATAAACCCGCGCCAGTCGCGCGCGGCCATCGGGGTCATGCCCCAGGAATTAAATATCGACCCGTTCTTTACCCCGCGCGGCGCTTTAGAGGTGCAGGCGGGGCTTTACGGCGTGCCGAAAGCCGAACGCCGCACAGATGACATTCTGGAACTGATTGGCCTGTCCGACAAGGCAAATGCCTATGCACGCACACTGTCGGGCGGTATGCGGCGGCGGTTGCTGCTGGGCAAGGCGCTGGTGCACAGCCCCGCCGTTCTGGTACTGGACGAACCCACGGCGGGGGTGGATATCGAATTGCGCCAGATGCTGTGGGACAACGTCCGCAAGCTGAACACACAGGGCATGACCATCATCCTGACCACGCATTACTTGGAAGAGGCCGAAGAGATGTGCGACGAAATCGCCATCATCAACCACGGCGAGGTGGTTGTACGTGACAAGACGGCAACCCTACTTGGCCAGTTGGATGCAAAGACGCTTGTTCTGACGTTGGAAGGCGACGACACGGCCCTGACCCTGCCCGAAGGTGTCACACAAGACCGCAGGGCGGATGGGCGCTTGGCGCTGACCTATCGGCGCAGCCAGATCAGCGCGGGGCAGATTCTGGCCGCTGTTGCGCAAGGGGGCGCGGTGGTGGTCGATGTCACCTCGGAAGAACCTGACCTTCAGGACGTGTTCTTGTCGCTGACACGGTCCGCCGCCTGACTGGCGGTGTAACTGTCGAGCGACGGGCCCAGATCCATCCAGCCACAGGCGCGCGCATAGTCGCGCGGGTCGCGCGCAACGGGTGCGGCCAAGGCTCGGCGCTCTTTACGCCATAGCCACATGTTAAAGCGCCATTTATACAGGTCGCGTGCAGACCGGGTGATCTTGATGACCGGTGTTTTGATCGGCAGCATATGGCGCCATTTGCGCGCCATGTAGCGAAAGGCAACCTCGAATTTGCTGTCGAGCGTTTCCTTGTAGCCGTCATTATGGATCAGCGGCAACGCCACCGAATAAGCCCCGAAGCCCTTGTCGCGCGCTTGGCAGACAATGTCGGTGCCATACATGTGCCAGCCGCTCAGCCCTTCGTCAAAGCGCAACCCCGCGTCGCGGCGCATGATGATTAAAAGCTCGTCAAAAGACTGCACCGGCACCGGAGCCATCGGCATCAGCCCCGCTATGAAGTTGATCGAGCTTGACCAAACCGGGCCATAATTGCGCGTATCCATGGCTACGCCGAACGCACCCAACAGCGCCCAATTCGGATCGGTCGCCTCGACCTCTGAAATGCGCTGTTGCAGCAATTCGTCCCACCCCAAGGGGAGGTAAACGTCATGGTGCAGGAACACGACAATCTCTGCCTTGGTGCGGTCCAGCCCAATATTGTAGGCTTTCGCCGCAGAGGGCGCGTTTTCCACCACCTCTAGCTGATACGCGCCACTCTCTATCAGCGGCGAGCGCAGCAGGTTATCTTGCAGAATGCGCGAGTCGTTCGAGGCGCAGACAAAGGCGATGGACCGCAGGGCCATAGCTCAGTGCGACCGCTCTGGCTTTTGCTTGCGGATGCCCAGCTTGGTGATGCGGTTATCCACCCGCTCCAGCACCGTGAAACGAAAGCCATGGAACAAGAAGCTTTGGCCTTCTTCTGGGATAGCCTGCGCTTCGTGAATGACAAGCCCCGCAACCGTGACCGCTTCTTCATCGGGCAAGGACCAATCGGCGGCGCGGTTCAAATCGCGAATGGTCATCGACCCTTCGACCACCACTTCGCCGCTGTCCAGTTGCACCAAGTCGGGCGCAGTCGGCACGTCGTATTCGTCCTCAATCTCGCCCACGATCTCTTCCAGAATATCTTCCAGCGTGATCAGACCGTGCAGCGCGCCGTATTCATCAACCACCAGCGCGAAATGCCGCTTCTGGCGCAGGAATTCGCGCATTTGTTCATCCAAAGGCGTGGTTTCGGGCACAAAGTAGGGCGCGCGTAGCAGTTTGGTCAGGTCCAGCTTGGTCACCGCGTCGTAATCGCCGCCCGCGTCTGTCACCAGCTTGTGCATCTCGCGCACAAGATCGCGGATATACAGGATCCCGATGATGTTCTCGGGGTCTGCACGGTAGACCGGCAAGCGCGAATGCGGCGCATTGATGCAATATGCGATGATCTCGCGGATGGGCAGGTCAGCGTCCAACACATCAATCTGGCTGCGATGCAGCATGATCTCTTCGACCGTGCGCGCCGACAGATCCAGCGCGCCAAGCACGCGGTAACGGTCCTCTTTCTCGACCGAGCCCGTAGAATGCCCCAGCGCCAGAGTGCCGGCGATTTCCTCGTGGACTGACAGGATGTTGCTGCCAGGGTCGATATTGACCCCGAACAACGCCAACACCCGGCGCACGATGAAGCGCACCACGGCAACCACGGGCGAGAATATTGCTACCACCACCCTCAGCGGCGGCGCGACTTTCAACGCGGTGCGCTCGGGGTTGGAAATAGCGTAAGTTTTGGGCAACACCTCGGAGAAAATGAGTACCAGAACGGTCATGACCAGCGTTGCCAAGGCCACGCCCCCATCGCCGAACAGACGGGTGAACAGTGCCGTCGCCAGCGACGCGGCTGAAATGTTCACCATATTGTTGCCAAGCAAGATCGCGCCGATCATGCGCTCGCTGTCCGCGGTCAGGGTCAGCGCGCTTTGCGCGCCACGTTCGCCCTTGTCGGCCTGTGACTTCAACTTTCCCCGGCTCGACGCTGTCAGCGCCGTTTCAGAACCGGAAAAGAGAGCCGACAGAATCAGCAAACACAGGATCGCGCCTGCTGTCAGCCAAAAGGCCGTGTCGAGGGTTGCGGCCGTATTTTCCATGTAACTCACGAAGGTTGTTGCAATCCCCTACTTTGTAAGCGCAACGGTCGCGCGCGTAAAGTAGACCCGCAGTCTTGACCGCAGGGCGGCAAGCAGTCATTTCCCTCATCCATGTTTGCCCAAGACGCGCTTGATCAGATTTTGCAACGATTCGAGTATCTCGAAGCCCGGCTGATGGCTGGGGCATCGGGGGCTGACATGGTGCAAGCGTCGCGCGACTATGCCGAATTGAAGCCGGTCGTCGCCCAGATCCATGCTTATCAAAAGGCATTGCACGACCGCGACGAAGCGCTGATCTTGCGGACCGACCCCGATTTTCGCGCCTTGGCCGAGGAAGAACTGGCCCGGATAGACGCGGAAATGCCAGAGTTGGAACATTCCCTGCGCCTTGCGCTTTTGCCCCGCGACAGCGCCGACGCAAAGCCTGCGTTGATCGAATTGCGCCCCGGCACGGGCGGGGATGAGGCGGGGCTGTTCGCCGCCGACCTGTTGCGCATGTATCAGCGCTACGCCGAAGCGCGCGGCTGGCAGGTACAGACCATCAGCTATTCCGAAACCGAACTGGGTGGCTTGCGCGAAGCCGTCATTCGAGTTGCGGGCGAAGGCGTGTTCGCGCGGCTGAAATTCGAATCTGGCGTGCACCGCGTGCAGCGCGTGCCGGTCACGGAATCGGGCGGTCGCATTCACACATCTGCCGCTACAGTCGCCGTGCTGCCAGAGGCCGAAGAGGTCGAGATTGACATCCCCGCGGGGGATATCCGCATCGACACGATGCGCGCGTCGGGGGCGGGCGGGCAGCACGTGAATACGACCGATTCGGCGGTGCGGATCACGCATTTACCGACGGGGCTGGTGGTCACGTCGTCCGAGAAATCGCAACACCAGAACCGCGCAATTGCAATGCAGGTGCTCCGCGCCAAACTGTATGACATGGAACGCCAGCGCGCCGATGCCGAACGCGCCGATGCGCGCCGCGCGCAGGTGGGGGGCGGCGACCGCTCGGAGCGCATTCGCACCTACAACTTCCCGCAGGGCCGGATGACGGACCATCGCATTAACTTGACGCTATATAAGCTGGATGCAGTCATGGCGGGTGATCTGGACGAGGTGATCGACGCGCTGATTGAAGCCGATCAGACAGCGAAACTTGCCGCCATGGACGCATGATGCGCGCAAGCGTGTTGCTGGCCGAGGGCGTAGCGGCCTTGCGCGCGGCTGGGTTGGACGGCGCGGCAGTCGATGCCCGCGTGCTTTTGGCCCATGCACTGCATATCCCGCGGGATCGGCTGACATTGGTTTTGCAAGAGGACGCGTCGGCAGAGGCGCAGGCGCGGTTTCGTGCTGCGATTGCCGCGCGGGCGCGTTATCAGCCCGTCGCCCAGATCATCGGACAGCGCGCGTTTTACGGGCGGGACTTCATCGTCACCCCGGATGTGCTGGACCCACGCCCAGATACCGAAACGCTGGTCGGCGCAGCGCTGGAACAGCCCTTCGCGCGGGTTTTGGACCTTGGCACCGGGTCGGGCGCGATTGCGCTGACGCTGCTGGCAGAGCGGCCTAAGGCATTCGGGCTGGCTGTGGACCTGTCGCCAGCGGCTTTGGATGTGGCGGCACGCAACGCGGAAGCCTTGGGCCTGTCAGACCGGATCACACTCCAACGCTCTGATTGGTTTGAAACCGTCACGGGGCAATTTGACCTGATCGTGTCGAATCCGCCCTATATTGGCGCGCCCGAACTGGCCGAACTGGCCCCTGATGTGCGTCTGTTTGAACCGCGCATGGCACTGGTCCCGGCGCAGGATGACGGAACCGGGCTTGCGGCGTATCGTATCATCTGTGCTGAAGCCGGGGGTTTTCTGCGCGTGGGCGGTTGGCTGATGGTCGAGATTGGGTATCGCCAAGCAGACGCAGTCCAAACGCTCTTTCACGCCGCAGGGCTTTCATCTGTCAGCCTGCGTCACGATCTGTCGGGCCACCCGCGTGTGGTCATGGGCAGGCGGGCGGGCTATGACAAATAGGCCATAAGCGGCCGATACGGGCTTTTTTCTTGACCAAAGGGCTTGCCATATGCGCCGTTGCGTGGCACCACCATTGCACAGGAACGGTCAGCATTACGTCGCGGCGCCTGTATCCCCGATCACCGATTCGCAGTTGGGCCAATGCTATGGCGCTGCGCGCTTCGGTAGGTCAGTCCCTATCTGGTTGGACTATTTACAGTATGAGATCACCCAATAAACGCTCGCGTTCGAAATCGAACCGCCCCAAGACGCTTGGCAATATCGTCAACCGCGTGTTCGACAGCTCTGGCCCCGAAGGCAAGGTGCGCGGCACGCCACAGCAGATTATTGAAAAATATCAATTTCTTGCGCGCGATGCCCAACTGGCGAATGACCGTGTCGCGGCGGAAAACTTTCAGCAACACGCAGAGCATTACACGCGCATGCTGGCCCAAGCGCAGCGCGAACAAGCCGCCGAACAGGAAGCGCGTCGCTTGCAACAGGAAGAGCAGCGCGCGCGCCATGATGACCGTGGTCGCCAGAACAACGGCCAGAATAATGGTCATAACAACGGCCATAACGGGCAGAGCAACGGCCAGCCCCAACGCCAGCCTGACCAAGATGACAACGCACGCTTGGAAGAAGAGCCAACCAGCGGTGCGTTCGACGTGGCAGATTCGTCGCAGAATGACGACAGCGCTTTGGTGGTAGACACGCCCGAAAGCCAAGATGGCGCACAGTCCGCGCCGAAACCTCGCAACACGCGCAAACCCCGCGCGCCCAAGCCAGAGGGCGAAGCGGATGCGCCCAAGCCCCGCCGCGCCCCGCGCAAGCCGCGTGCACCGCGTGCAGATGGCGACAGCACGGCACCAGAGCTGAAATCCTCGGCAGCCGAATAGGCGCCTAAAGCGGCAAGGCGTTCGGCAATATGCCGAGCGCCGACGCCCCGTTTATCACGAACTGCACCGACAGGGCCGATAGCAACAGCCCGAACAGCCGCGTCAGGACCATGGTTCCGGTGCGGCGCAGAATACGCTCTATCGGGGCGGCGGCCAGAAAGGCCAGCAGCACCAGCGCGATCACGGCGAGCATCACGCCAGAGATCAGCGCGACACCTTCCCATGACCCACCTGTATCATTGATCAGCAGCACCATCGTGGCCATCGCGCCGGGGCCTGCGATCAGCGGCATGGCCAATGGAAAGACCGACGGGTCATCCGCCAGCGCACCTGTTCCTTCGTCGGCATGGTTCTGGCGGCGCTGACTGCGGCGGTCAAACAGCATGTCCAGCGCGGTCAGGAACAGCAAAAGCCCGCCTGCGATCTGGAAGGCAGGCATGGAAATGCCGATGAAGCGCAGAAAGTCCTCGCCCGCCAGCGCGAAGGCCAGCAGCAGAAGCGCCGCAATGAAACAGGCGCGCAGGCCCACCGTGCGGCGCTCGCGCGCGCTCATTCCTTGGGTGAGCGCCAAAAACAGCGGGGCGGTGCCGATCGGGTCTATGACCACGAACAATGTGACGAAAGCCGAGATCAGGAAGGGAATTTCCAGCATCAGGCGGCCTTGAAATGCTTGGCCAGCTTCAACCCTTGGCCTTGGTAGTTCGAGGCGATATCCGCGCCGTATAGCCGCTCTGGGCGCGCCGCCATATGCTCATAAACCAGCCGCCCCACGATTTGACCATGTTCCAAAGCGAAGGGCGCTTCGTGGCAGCGCACTTCCAGCACGCCGCGCGCGCCGGTGCCACCTGCCGCTGCATGGCCGAAACCGGGGTCGAAAAAGCCTGCGTAATGCACCCGGAACTCGCCCACCATGGCCAGATACGGGGCCATTTCGGCAGCATAATCGGGCGGGATATGCACGGCCTCGCGGCTGACCAGAATGTAGAACGCGCCGGGATCAAGGATGATCTGGCCCGTCTCGGTATGCAATTCCTCCCAGAAATCGCGTGGGTCATAGGCCCCGACGCGGTCAAGGTCGATAATTCCTGTATGAGGTTTGGCGCGGTAGCCCACAAGCGTGCCGCTTTCGGGTTTCAGATCGACCGAAAAGCCAAGCCCGTCCGAGATGACGGGCGCGCCCGACACCAACCCCTCGCGCGCGTGCAGATCGTGCAAGGCGGCATCATCCAGCACGGCGTGACCGCGCCGAAAGCGGATCTGGTTCAGCCGCTGGCCGGGGCGCACCAGCACGGAAAACGAGCGCGGGCAGATTTCGGCGTAAAGCGGGCCTTGGTAGCCCTCTGGCACGCGATCAAACTCGGTGCCGTGATCGGCAATCAGCCGTGTCAGCAAGTCCAGCCGCCCGGTCGAGCTTTTGGCATTGGCCACGGCGTGCAGACCGGCGGGCAGGGCCAGCCGTTCCATCAACTCGACCACATAAACGCAGCCCTTTTCCAGCACCGTGCCGCCATCCAGTGTTATTTCGTGCATCTCGAAATCGGCCAGCCGGTCGGCCACGCGCCGCCCCTTGCCCGCCAGAAACGAGGCGCGCACCCGCCATGCCCGATGGCCAAGGCGCAAATCAAGGCTGCCCGGCTGAAGCTGTTCTTCCGGAATTGGCCGCTCGGCCGTTATCTCGGCGCCTGCGATCATGTCGCGTAGGGTCTGGGATGGCAAGACGCCTTGCATTCTGGTCATGTGTCCCTCACGCCGGTTCCGATCTCTGTCTTAGCGAAGCCATAATGCCTTGGAAAGGGCAGGCGGCCTAAGGGTTGTTCGAATGGAAGCGGGTTCCTACATCTCATAGAACAGATGGGTAAACAAAGGAGATCCAGATGGACCGTGATGCATTTATCGAGAAAACGAAGGCCAAGATTGACGCGTGGAACGCGGAGATCGCCAAGCAGGAAGCGCAGTTGCGCAGCGCTCAAGTGGATATGAAGCAGGAATACGAATCCCGGCTTTCCGAGATGAAAGAGCAGCGTGATCAAGTCGAAAAGACCTTGCAGGAAGCGCGTGACGCAAGCGAGAAGGCGTGGTCAGACATGCAGGGCGGGTTCGAAAAGGCATGGAACGACATTGCCAGCGCATTCGAAAATGCCACCAAGCGATACTGATCTTGGGTAAATGGTCGGGCTAGCAGGACTTGAACCTGCGACCTTCCGTCCCCCAGACGGACGCGCTACCAGACTGCGCTATAGCCCGACAAGCTATGACCGGCCTTCTAACCGATTCAGCGCCAAGGGCAAGGGGCAATTCCGCCCAAGCTGCGGGTTTCAAGGGGCAGTTTAATCTGCGCGCGCGCCGATCTTGGCAACAAGCGCTTCCAACCGCGCAAACGCTTTGGCATGGCTGTGCGGCGCTTTCGGGGGGCTTGTGCGCAGCGCATGGGCAATGGACGCAAAGCGCAAGCGCGCAGGCGGGCGTCCCTCTGCGGCGGCATCCAGAAGGGCGGCCAAGGCCGGGGCAGGGCGGGTGTCTGCGGTGTTGTCCTGAGCGGGGCTATCGGCGGTGGAGTTGCCATTATCTGTGGTTTCGGCTTCCGCCTCTGCGGTGCCTGCGTCCAACTGGTCAGACAGATCGTCTTCCGTCATGTCTGGCAGATGGGGCTCGACCATTTCGGGCGCAGGCGGCAGCGATGTGTCTTCCGCCGCGACCACGTCCGGGTCCGGCAAAGGCAGTTCGACCATCTGCGGCTCTGTCACAGGCTTGGCGCTGTCGGGCACAAGCCTTAGCAGTGGTGAAGTCGTTTCTTCGACCACGTCGCCCGACAAAGGCGCCATCGCGGCCACATGGCGCGCGCCTTTTTCTTGCAGCAACTTTTGCACACCACGGATGGTCATGCCCTGTTCGTGCAGCAACACCTTGATGCCCGACAACAGGTCAATGTCAGCGGGACGGTAATACCGCCGCCCGCCTGCCCGCTTCACGGGTTTCACTTGGGTGAATTTGCTTTCCCAAAAGCGCAACACATGCGCCGGGGTGTCCAGGGCTTCGGCCGCCTCGCTGATGGTGCGGAACGCCTCTGGTGCTTTACGCATATGCCTGCCTTACTCGTGACTACTTGGAATTACCTTCGGCGACGCGATCCTTCATAAGGTGCGAGGGCCGGAAACTCAGCACGCGGCGCGGCGAGATTGGCACTTCCTCGCCGGTTTTGGGGTTGCGGCCCATACGGGCATTCTTGTCGCGCGTGGAAAACGTGCCGAAAGACGAGATTTTCACCTGTTCCCCCGCAACCAGCGCATCAGAAATGTGTTGCAGAACACTATCCACCAGAATGGCAGATTCGTTGCGCGACAGGCCCACTTCGCGGAATACCGCTTCGGTCAGGTCCATGCGCGTAAGTGTTTTGTCTGACATAATGCCCCCCGGCGTTTGCGCTATCCTGCGCGAAAGCAGAATCCGAGTCAATATCAGGGGGTTGCGGGGAAGCGTTAAAGCGCTACCAGCGCAGAACAACAGCGCCCCAGCTAAGCCCGCCGCCAATGGCTTCGACCACGATGGCATCGCCGGGCTTGAACTGGCCGCGTTCTGCTGCGACCGACAGCGCCAGCGGGATCGACGCCGCAGAGGTATTGCCATGGTCCTGCACGGTGACGACAACCTTCTCCATCGGCACGCCCAGCTTTTGCGCTGTGCCGCGGATTATGCGCAGATTGGCCTGATGCGGCACAACCCAATCGACATCGGCAGATGTCAGCCCCGCTTTGGCCAGCGCGGCATTTGCGGTTTCGGCCAGCTTCTCGACCGCGTGGCGGAACACTTCGCGGCCCTGCATTTTCAGCACACCTGCCGTGCCGGAGCGCGACACGCCGCCGTCGACATAGAGCAGGTCGCGGTATTGCCCGTCCGATTGCAGGTCCACGCCCAGAACGCCCCGGTCCTGCGGGGTGCCGGCGCTGTCGACCGCTTCCAGCACCACGGCGCCCGCCCCGTCACCAAACAGCACGCAGGTGCCCCGGTCGGTCCAATCCATGATGCGCGAGAAGGTCTCTGCGCCAATGACGATCACGCGTTTTGCCTGACCGCCCAAGATAAGCCCGTTGGCATTGGCCAGCGCGAACACAAAGCCAGCGCACACCGCCTGAATGTCGAAGGCAAAGCCTTGGCGAATGCCCAAAGCGGCCTGAACCTGCGTGGCCACGGCGGGGAAGGTGTAATCCGGGGTCGAAGTCGCGACGATCACCGCGTCGATCTGGTCTGGCTTCAGGCCAGAAGCATCAAGCGCGCGCCGTGCGGCATGGATTGCCAGATCCGAGGTAAATTCCCCTTCGGCTGCGAAATGCCGCCGTTCTATGCCAGAGCGCGAAACGATCCATTCATCCGATGTGTCAAGCGTAGCTGCGAATTCGGAATTGGGCACAACCCGCTCTGGCAGGTAATGGCCACACCCACGAATGACCGCCCGAGTGGTGCTCATGCCTTATCCTCTGTCTGTGGTCTGTCGTCCTGCACGCTGTCGGACGGGTCATTGCCCAAATCCCGTCCGGCGACCGTGTCCATCACCGCGCTCAGGCGTTGCGCCATGCGTTCTTGAAAACCGGACCGCGCCAGCGTGAAGGCCAGTTTGATCGCCGAGGACACCCCCATCGCATCGGCAGAGCCATGCGATTTCACGACCGTGCCATTCAGCCCAAGGAACACGCCGCCATTGACGCGGCTGGGGTCTACCCGCTTCTTGGCGCGGCGCATTGGCCCCAGCGCTAGCAGCGCCACCAGCTTCGACCATAGCGTCGCCGTTAATTCCGCGCGCAGCAGGTCAGAGATCAGACGGGCAGTTCCTTCGCCGGTTTTCAGCGCGATATTGCCAGTGAAACCGTCAGTCACGATGACATCCACCCGGTCGGACGGAATATCGCTGCCTTCCACGAAGCCCACGAAATCGAACTGGCCAATCTCGGCGGCTTGCGCGATCAGCGTGGCGGCTTCCTTGATTTCGGCGCGGCCCTTGTGGTCTTCGGTGCCCACGTTCAGCAAGCCGACGCGCGGGCGCGGCACGTTGAACGCGTTGCGGTAATAGGCGGCCCCCATCATCGCGTATTGTAGAAGCGATTCCTCGTCGGCGCGAACATCGGCACCGACATCGAGCATGGTGTTGAAACCCGTCGTGCCGCGCGAAGGCCAAAGGCAGGCAATGGCAGGACGGTGCACACCGGGCAGTTTGCGAAGTTGCAACATGGACACGGCCATCAGCGCGCCGGTATTGCCGCAAGACACTGTTGCTTGCGCGGCACCTTCGCGCTGAGCGCCCAATGCATTCCACATAGAGGTATTGCGCCCATGGCGCATGACCTGTGCAGGCTTGTCGTCCATGTTCACGGCGTCTGGGCTGTGGCGCAGCGTCAACCGTCCTGACAGGGCAGGGTGCCGCGCCAGAAGCGGCTGCAAAATGGCACTATCGCCATGCAACAAGACATGAAGGTCCGGGTTCTTGGCAATGGACAGCGCACAGCCATCCACGACTGCTTGTGGACCCTGATCGCCACCCATCGCGTCTACCGACACGGTGACCGTGTCGGCGCGGCTTTGGACGCTGGCTTCAAACGCGTCTGACATCAAAGACCCCGACGCGGGACGCGGGTCTTACGCCGCGTCGTCTTCCAGGTCGATCTCGGTCGAGCGCGCGATCACTTCGCGACCATCATAGTGACCGCAAGACGGGCACACATGGTGCGGACGGCGCAGTTCGCCGCAATTGCCGCACTCGTTGGGGTTCGCTGCGACAAGCGCATCATGCGAACGGCGCATGTTGCGGCGAGAGCGGGTAACGCGATTCTGTTGAACGGCCATGTCAAACCTCGGATGTCAGTGGCGCGGTGGCGGCCCGTCATTGGGATCGGGTCGTTTGGCGCAGTGTCTGTGATTGCGATTTTGGGGCGGGATACACGCATTATGCTGCGCTTCCAAGCCCTGTTCGCAAGAAGGGCGCAAAATACAGGCGTTTTTTTTACGCGCAAGGGCGGATCGAACGGCGCGGTGCAGCTTTCATTCGCCGCGATCAAGCTTGTCGCGCAATGCCGCGAGCGCGGCAAAGGGTTTGACCGCCGCGTCATCCAAGGGCGAGTCGCCTTCCGGCGCGGCCCGCAACACGCCCTCTGGTGCCATTTCTGCACCGGCCGCACGTGGAAAATCCGGCGCGGCCAGCGCCAAGGCTTCGATCAGCAGTGCCGACACATCTATGCGATTGCCAAGCGGCTCATGCGTGTCGTCGCGTGTCATCTCAACCTCATCCCCGTCGGGTTCGGACCAATCTGCAATGAAAATACGTGATACGCGCTCATCGATTCGGGTGGTCACAGGCGCCAGCGTCACGCTACAGGGTTGCACAATCGTAGCCCCCAGAAGCCCCGAGAATTCCCAATCGGCGCGACCCTTGGGCGCAAGCGTGCCGTCGAACCGCAATTTGCGCAGCGCTGAAAAGCCAAGGTATTGCGCGATTTCAGCCGTTTGCGCGGCATCGGGCTCCACGCGCAGTGTTTGAGGCTTGCGGCCATTCAGACTGGCCACAAGAATTGCGTCCGCGAAAATCGGCATCTGTGTTTCGCCGGGATTGGTCTGGGTGCTCATCAGCCGACTGCGCCTCGCTGCGTTTGTTGTGCTGTTAACATCATATAGCGTCGTGGTTTCCATTCTTGAAGTGCTGGGCGTCCTTCTGTATCCCTTTGAACCAAGAGCAAGCCCGACGCGGCCTGCGCAAGACCAGTGAAGGGCGGACCGGCCAATGAAACAGAGTTTAGTCGCGCTTGTTGCCGTTGTTACGCTTGTGCTGTCAGCCTGCACACCGGTGCAGCGGTTTCATGGCTACGCACCGACTGACACCGAATTGGCAGAAATCGAAGTTGGCCAAGACACGCGCGAGAGCGTGGCAGAAAAAGTTGGGCGCCCCGGCGTTGCAGGAGTGATGCAGGGCGGTGCGTGGTATTACGTCCAAAGCGACTGGGTTGAAGAAGGCTGGCGCGCACCGGTGGAAACAAAGCGCGAAGTTGTCGCCATTTCGTTTGATGCGAACGACCGCGTGTCAAATGTGGAACGGTTCGGCTTGCAAGATGGTCAGGTCGTGGCCTTGTCGCGTCGCGTTACGGCATCTGGCCCCACGGGCCAATCGGTTCTGCGCCAGCTTCTGGGCAGCATCGGGCGTTTCAACCCGGCGCAGATGTTGGCTGGGAACTAGAACGGGGCGCTCCGGGGCGGGGTCATGGTTTCGACGGGCACATTTCCGGACCTGACCCTCGGGCGCTTATGTTTGCGCGCGGCGCAGTCGGACGAAGATATGGCGCAGGTTGCGCATCTGCGCAAAGTGCGGTTCCGGGCGAATAAGGGTGCCGATCTGGACGCGTTCGACCCGCTTTGCACTCACATCATGATTACCGAAAACGGGCAGGATACCGCTTTGGCCTGCGGGCGCTTGCGGCTTCTCGACGGGGCCGAGATAGAGGCAGGCTACAGCGCGCAATTCTATGACCTGTCCCCTTTGGCCGAAGCCGGGTTGCATGCGCTTGAATTGGGGCGGATTTGCATTGCGGATGACAGAAAGCAAGACCCCGATATCCTGCGCGCGCTGTTGTCGGGGATCGCTACCTATTCCGACGCAGAGCGTGTTGACCTTTTGATCGGGTGCGCATCGTTCAAAGGTGACGATCCGGCACGCCATGCCCATGCGCTTGGGTTCTTGCGCGCCCGCCACATAGGGCCTGCACCACTTTCGCCCCGAAAACGTTCTGCGCTGGCCTTCGATTTGCCCGAAGCCGGTTCTTTGGCCGACCAAAAGGCCGCGTTGCAATCGGTGCCGCCCTTGTTGCGAATGTATCTGGGCATGGGCGGCTGGGTGTCGGACCACGCGGTGCGCGACCCCAATCTGGACACGCTGCATGTGTTCACGGCGGTCGAGATCGCGCGCATCCCACCCGGTCGTAAACGCTTGTTGCGGGCCATGGCAGCGCCGCGCTGACTGGATTTCACCGCAGCTTTGGGTGCCACGATTGTTTTCACAGGTTCAGGCGTTATATTCTGACCAAATTAGTCCAGAAGGAGGGTGCAGCATGGCCCAATCCCTGAAACCAAACCTGCATGCGCTGGACCCGGTCTGGCAGCGTATCCGAACCGAGGCAGAGGCCGCCTTGGCGGCGGAACCGCTGCTGGGGGGCATGTTCCATTCCTCGGTTCTGCACCATAAGACGCTGGAACAGGCGCTGGCCTTCCGGCTAAGCCAAAAGCTTAGCTCGGCGGAACTGTCCGAACAAATCCTGCGCGAGATCATGGATGCCGCCCATGCCGACGATCCAAGCTTGGGCGAGGCCGCGCGCGCCGATATCGTCGCCACGTTCGAGCGCGACCCGGCCTGCAACAGGTTCCTGAAACCCTTGTTGTATTTCAAGGGGTTCCAAGCCGTGCAGGCCTATCGCATCTCGCATTGGCTGTGCGGCCAAGGGCGGAACGATTTCGCCAGCCTGATCCAGATGCGGGTGTCGGAATGCTTCGGGGTTGATATTCACCCCGGCGCGAAAATTGGCAAAGGCATCATGATCGACCATGCTCATTCCATCGTGATCGGGGAAACCGCCGTGGTGGGCGACAACGTCTCGATGCTGCATTCGGTCACTTTGGGCGGGACCGGCAAGGAAGATGGCGACCGCCACCCCAAGATCGGCAATGGCGTGCTGATCGGGGCAGGAGCGAAGGTGCTGGGCAACATCCGCGTGGGAGATTGCGCGCGCATCGCCGCCGGGTCGGTGGTGCTGGAAGACGTGCCGCCGCGCAAAACTGTCGCCGGCGTGCCCGCCCGCATCGTGGGCGAGGCGGGGTGTGCGCAACCATCTCTAACGATGGACCAGCTGTTTCGCGGGGAAATCTGACAGCGACCATCGGTTTTGAGATAAAGGGCGCAAGGTAAGCGCCTTGCGCCGATTTCTTGTCAATCCACGCGGCGAGGTGTGATCGTCAAAGACCCGCGTGTTGCATCCGAGTAGGGGCAGACATGATGTCCGCCCGCGATGAGGTCATTGGCGACATCATCGGCCAGACCGGGCAATGACACCTCTATTTCCACGGCGATGCCATAGCCATGATCGTCGCGGGGGCCGATGCCGACGGTTGCAGTCACAGCCGCATCGCTTGGCACATCGATCTTTTTTGCGCGGCCATAGGCGCGCATCGCGCCGAGGAAACATGCCGCATAGCCTGCCGCGAACAACTGTTCGGGGTTCACGCCGTCGCCATTGCCGCCCATTTCCTTGGGCGGGGCCAGATTAAGATCCAGCGCGCCGTCATGTGTCTTGGTCGTGCCATCGCGCCCGCCACCCGTTGCGGTGGCCTTGGTGCTGTAGACGATCTTCGATGCGGGCATGAAAACCTCCTTTTTCCTGTGCTCAACATCACCTATGGACGCTTGTCCGTAATTCAACCGGCTGAAGCGTAAGAGAGCGCACCAAAGACCCCGCCCGGGCGCGCCGGACGGGGGCAGCGATTCGCGCATGGCTCTTGTTCAGGCCAGCATCGTGACCGGGTTTTCCAGATAGGCCACGACTTCTCGCAGGAATTCTGCGCCAAGTGCGCCGTCGATCACGCGGTGATCGACCGACAGGGTCATGGACATGACGGTCGCCACTTTCAGCTCGCCATCCGCGCCGACCACGGGCTTCTTCACGCCTGCGCCGACCGCAAGGATCGACCCGTGCGGCGGGTTGATGATCGCGTCGAAATTCTCGATCCCGAACATGCCAAGGTTGGAAATCGCCATCGACCCGCCGACATATTCATGCGGGGCCAGCTTCTTGCTGCGGGCGCGGCCTGCGAGGTCCTTCATCTCGGACGACAGCGCCGATAGCGATTTCACATGCGCGTCTTTCAGCACTGGCGTGAACAACCCGCCTTCGATCGCCACGGCCACGGCCACATCCGACGGCTTCAGCCGTAGGATACGGTCGCCCGCCCAGACCGCGTTGCAGCCCGGAACGGCCTGAAGCGCCATGGCGCAGGCCTTGATGATGAAGTCGTTGACCGACAGCTTCACGCCGCGCGACTCGAGCTGCTTGTTCAGATCGGCGCGGAACTTCATCAGCGCATCCAGCTGCACCTCGCGGCGCAGGTAGAAATGCGGGATGGTCTGCTTGGCTTCGGTCAGGCGGCTGGCGACGGTCTTGCGCATCCCGTCCAGTGCGACTTCTTCATAATCGCGGCCTTCATACATGCGCGCGACCATATCGGCGCTGGGGCCGGTGGGCATAGAAGCGGCGGCCTTGGCTGGGGCGGGCGCGGCGGGCACGGCAGCGGTGGCCTGTGGGGCAGGGGCGGCACCCGGCTTGGCATCCATCACGTCGGCCTTGACGATCCGGCCATGCGGGCCGGAGCCCGCGATTTGCGCAAGGTCCAGACCTTTTTCGGCGGCAATGCGGCGTGCAAGCGGCGAGGCGAAGACGCGCCCACCCTCGGTGCGGGGCGCAGGCGGGGCAGAAGCGACCTGAGGCCCCGGCTCTGCGGCCGGGGCGGGGGTCTTGGCTATTGCCGTCGCGCCCTGGGCTTGACCCGGGGCCTTTATGTCCGCAGCACTTTCGCCGTCCTCCAGCAGCACGGCGATGGGGGTGTTCACCTTCACCCCTTCACTGCCCGCCGCGACCATGATCTTGCCGATCACGCCATCATCGACAGCTTCGAATTCCATCGTGGCCTTGTCGGTCTCGATCTCGGCCAGAATGTCGCCAGAGGACACCGTGTCGCCCTCTTTGACCAGCCATTTCGCAAGCGTCCCTTCCTCCATCGTGGGAGAGAGCGCGGGCATCAGGATTTCCGTTGGCATCTGACCCCTCCTTAGCGGTATGTGACTTTGTGCACGGCTTCGACCACTTCATCGGTCGTGACCAGCGCCAGTTTTTCAAGGTTCGCCGCATAGGGCATAGGCACATCCTTGCCGCATAGGTTGATAACCGGCGCATCCAGATGGTCGAAGGCCTGTTGCATCACCACCGAGGTGATGAAATTCCCGACCGAGCTTTGCGGGAAGCCTTCTTCGACCGTCACAAGCCGGTTGGTTTTCATCACCGAAGCCAGAATCGTGTCAGTATCCATGGGCCGGATGGTGCGTAGGTTGATAACCTCCGCATTGATCCCATCCTTGGCCAGACGCTCAGCCGCTTCCAGCGCATAGGTCATACCAATGCCAAAGCTGACGATGGTCACATCCTCGCCCACGCGCTCGATCTTGGCCTTGCCGAAGGGGATGGTGAAATCCTCCAGCACCGGCACATCGAAGCTTTTGCCGTAGAGGATTTCATTTTCCAAAAAGATCACCGGGTTCGGGTCGCGGATCGCCTGCTTCAAGAGGCCCTTTGCATCCGCCGCCGAATAGGGCATCACGACCTTCAGACCGGGTATGGAGCTATACCACGCCGCATAGCACTGGCTGTGCTGCGCCCCCACGCGCGCGGCGGCCCCGTTGGGACCACGAAATACGATGGGACAGCCCATCTGCCCGCCCGACATATACAGCGTCTTGGCGGCAGAGTTGATGATCTGGTCAATCGCCTGCATGGCGAAGTTGAAGGTCATGAATTCGACAATTGGGCGCAGGCCCCCAAAGGCCGCGCCAACCCCGATCCCCGCAAAGCCATGTTCGGTGATGGGTGTGTCGATCACGCGTTTTGCGCCGAATTCGTCCAGAAGTCCTTGGGTGATTTTGTAGGCGCCCTGATATTCGGCGACCTCTTCGCCCATCACGAACACATCGCCCGAACGGCGCATTTCTTCGGCCATGGCGTCACGCAACGCCTCGCGCACGGTTTGCTTGCGCATCTCGGTGCCCGCAGGCCAATCGGGGCTGGTGTCGGTCTTGGGTGCGGCAGGGGCAGCGGCCGGAGCGGCGGCTTGCGCAGGTGCCGCAGCCCGGGGAGCCGCGGGGGCCTGGCCAGGCGGCTCTTCGTCAGCCACGCCTTCACCC
>CAYNWX010000012.1:0-4732 GCA_964401005.1 uncultured Natronohydrobacter sp. | reverse complement strand
GCGCGAGGGGAAACCTCGCGCCCTTTTCGTTTCATCAAGCGTAGAGCTTCGGCTCCGATCCCGGTGCTGCCGCCCGCGACAACAGGTCGAACATGTATTGCGCGACCGACCTAAAGCAGACCACCGTCATTTCCTGAGGCCCCGAGACCCAGATCGCTGCGGCCACTTGGGCAGCGCGGGTGCGGCGAATGTCGCCTGTCGTTAGTGTGCTGAAATCCACCGGGCAAAGCTTCGCCAGCACGTCGCCCGCTTGCGCACCCGTCACGGTGAACACGGCCCGCGCGTCGGACAGATTGGCAACGGTGGCGAACTGCCCCGACAGCATCTCGCTCAGCTTGGCAGCAAGCGCGGACGCTGCCGCATAGTCGCATAGGATCAGCAACTCGTCATACGACATCCACGCGATGGCCATGTCGCCCGTGCGCTCGACCCGGCGCTGCGCCGGGATCGCGCAGCCAGTCGCGGCAGTCAGCGCTTGCGCCATCCAGCCCGCCGAGAGATCGCCGCGCAAGGTAATCATGCCGCGCAAGCCAGCTTCTGCGACGGTGACAAAGCCCTCATATGTCGCGCCGGGCAGGGCGCTTTCAGCCATATCAGACATCTTGCTTTGCCCCTTCCTTGTCATACAGCACCGGGTCCACGATCCGCACCTTGATGAGGGCGTTATTCGCCCCGGCGAATTCCAACACTTCGCCCATGCGGTCAGGCCCATGGCGCACCAGCCCCATGGCAATGCCGCGCTTCAACGTGGCCGAATAATAGGTCGAGGTGACGCGCCCCTCTGTTTCGGCCTGTTTGTTCGCGGTCTTGCCGCCCGTCACAGCCAAAGCGCCATGCGGCAGGATAGACCCATCGAGCGTTTCCAGACCCACCAGTTTCCAGCGGTCGGGGTGGACCATGGCTTCGCGTTCCATCCCGCGCTTGCCAAGGAAATCGTCTTTCTTCTTGCTGATCGCCCAGTTCAGGTTCAGGTCTTGCGGGATGACAGTGCCATCCGTTTCATCGCCGATCATGATAAAGCCCTTCTCGGCGCGCAGAATATGCATCGCTTCGGTGCCGTAAGGCATAACGCCCAGATCGGCCCCTTCCTCCAGCAGCTTGTTCCAGAACGCCCGGCCTTGGGAGGCTGGCACGGCAATCTCGAAGCTCAACTCGCCCGAGAAACTGATGCGGAACACGCGCGCGTCGAACCCACCCAGTTTGCCCTCGGTCCACTCCATGAATTTCAGCGCGTCGCGGCTGACATCCATCCCGCCCAAACGCTCCAGAAGCTGACGCGCCTTCGGGCCGACCACGGCGATTTGCGCGTATTGTTCGGTCAGGTTGACGGTGTGAACCTTCCAGTCCCACCATTCGCATTGCAGCCAGTCTTCCATCCAGCCATGCACATGATCCGCCCCGCCAGAGGTGGTGTGCACAAGGAACGCATCGTCAGACAACCGCGCCACAACCCCGTCATCCATCAGGAAGCCGTTTTCGTTGCACATCAGCCCGTAGCGGCATTTGCCGGGTTTGAGCGTGCTCATCATATTGGTGTAGAGCATGTCCATGAACCGCCCGGCATCCGGCCCGCTGACAAGAATCTTGCCAAGGGTCGAGGCATCGAGCAGCCCGATATTGCTGCGCGCATTGGTCACTTCGCGGTTCACGGCCTGGTGCCGATCCTCACCCGCGCGAATATAGGTATAGGGGCGGCGCCACTGGCCGACGGGCTCCCAATCCGCCCCGTTTTCCGCGTGCCAGTCGTAAAGCGGCGTGCGGCGCAGCGGTTGGAACACCGGCCCAGTCGCCCCGCCCGCTATCGCGCCGATGGAGATGGGCGTATAGGGCGGGCGGAAGGTCGTGGTGCCGGTAGCAGGGATGGGCTGGCCCAGCGCGTCCGACAGGATCGCCAGACCGTTGATATTGCTCAGCTTGCCTTGGTCGGTCGCCATGCCAAGCGTTGTGTAGCGCTTGGTATGTTCCACGCTCTGATAGCCTTCGCGCGCGGCAAGTTGCACGTCAGAGACCTTCACATCATTCTGGTAGTCCAGCCACATCTTCATGCGCAGGTCATACTCGGCGTTGCGCGGCATCATCCAGACGGCATCCATTGGGGCCATGTCGGGGGCGCTGTCTGCCGCGGGGGGCGGGGCCTTGCCCGTGGCCCCGGTGGCTGTTGCCGCAGCCAAGCCCGCTTCATGCGCGCCAGCTAGCACCACGCCTAGATCGCCATTGGCCGCGCCGCAAGCGCGCACGAAGCCCGCGCCGTCCACGCCCAAAGGCGGGCGGCTGGCATCGGGGCGGAAGAAATGGTGCGCCTCGTCCCAGACCAGCTTGCCGCCGCAATGCGACCACAGATGCACAACCGGCGACCAGCCGCCCGACATGGCGACCGCGTCGCAGTCGAACACTTCGGTAAACGCGGTGCCCTTGCTGTCGATGCGGCAAATCTCGACACTTGTCGCCTTCTTGCCGCCCTTGACCTTGCGAATGCCCTTGCCGGTCAGAACGGTGATCCCTGCCGCGCGGGCCTCTGCCACCAGCGGGCCGTTGGCCTCTGCGCGGGCATCAACCACGGCGGGCACACCGATCCCTGCACGGCGGAGCGCAATGGCCGTTCGATACGCGTCGTCGTTATTCGTGACCACGACCACGGATTGACCGGGAGCCACCGCGTAATTCACCACATAATCGCGCATGGCACTGGCCAGCATCACGCCCGGCAGGTCATTGCCCGCAAAGGACAGCGGGCGTTCAATCGCGCCCGTGGCTGTCACGATCTGGCCCGCGCGCATCCGCCACAGGCGGTGGCGCGGCGCATCGGTGCCCGGAGCGTGGTCCGACACGCGCTCATAGCCCAACACATAGCCATGGTCATGCACGCCCGCGCCCATGCAGCGCAGCCGTAGATGGACGTTGTCCATGCCCTCCAGCTTGGCGATAGTCGCGGCGATCCAAGTATCCGGATCCTGCCCGTCTATAGTTATGCCATCCACGGGCGCACGTCCGCCCCAATGCGCGGTCTGCTCCCAAAGCGCGACGCGTGCCCCGGCCTCTGCGGCGGAAAGCGCCGCTTGGAGGCCAGCGATGCCACCGCCAATGACCAGCACATCGCAAAACGCATAAATCTGTTCATAGCTGTCCGGGTCGCGCGCGTCATGCGCCGGGGCTTTGCCAAGGCCCGCCGATTTGCGGATAAACGGCTCATAAACATGCTTCCAGAAGGCGCGCGGACGCAGGAAGGTCTTGTAATAAAAGCCCGCCGTCAGGAATTGCGGGACAAGGCTATTCACGGCCAGCAGGTCGAAATCGAGGCTGGGCCAATGGTTCTGGGTTTCGCAGGTCAGCCCCTCGAACACCTCAGTCGTGGTCACACGCTGGTTCGGCTCATACCGATCGCCTTTTCCCAAACCCACAAGCGCGTTGGGTTCTTCCGCCCCGCTTGCCACGATGCCGCGCGGGCGGTGGTATTTGAACGACCGGCCCAGCAATGTCTGGCCGTTCGCCAACAGCGACGCTCCAAGGGTCTCGCCCGCAAAGCCCTTCATATGCTTGCCGTTGAAGGTGAATTTCACATCGCGGGTGCGGTCGATCAGACGACCGCCTGTTTTCAGGCGATGGCTCATGCGACCCCCTCCCATTCCGGGCGTTTGGCTTTGATCGCGGCGACAATCTCGGCGGGCGGTTCAACGGTCTGCGCGGGGTAGGTGCCGAACACTTCGAGCGTGATGGTGCAGCGCGCGGCCAGAAACCACTTGCCGCAGCCATAGGCATGGCGCCAGCGTTCAAAATGAACGCCGCGTGGGTTCTTGCGATTGAACATGTAGGCTTCGTAATCGGCATCCGAAGACCCCGGCCCGAAGCGCTTGAGATGCGCTTCGCCGCCGGGGGCGAATTCGGTTTCCTCGGCGGTCACGCCGCAGCAGGGGCATGTCAGCAATAGCATGGCGCGCCTTTCATGGGGCGCGCCGGGATGCGCGCCTTATTCGACGGGGATGGAATAGGCTTGCGGGGCGCTGGACATATGGCTGTCCGACAGGCCACCGATCTTGGGCGCAAGGACAAGCCCCGCGACCAGAAGCGGAATGAAAATGCCAAAGGCAAGGCCCGCCACGCGCTGCGGGTGGCGCAGCAGGGCATCGGCAAAGCGGGTGATGAAGGTGAAACGCATGGCAAAGTCCTCTGTTCCGTCGTGATCATATGTAAGGACGGATACGGCCATGTCACCCCCAAGGGCGTGGAATTGCGCGGAAAATGGCCCATCAATGCGCCACCCCCGCCGCCACGCTTTCATCAATGAAGCGCCCCTCGCGGAAGCGATACATGCTGAACGCCTCTGCCAGTGGTCCCGGTTCGCCCTTGGCGACCAGTTCGGCCATCGCATAGCCCGACCCCGGCGTGGCCTTGAACCCGCCCGTGCCCCAGCCGCAATTGATGAAGCAATTGCCCAAGGGGGTTTTCGAGATGATGGGCGAGCGGTCGCCGGTCATGTCCACGATCCCGCCCCATTGGCGCAGCATCTTGAGCCGTGAAATCATCGGGAAGGTCTCGACCAGCGCGCGGACGGTTTCCTCTATATGGTGCCACGACCCGCGCTGGGTGTAGTTGTTGAACCCGTCCGCGCCGCCACCGATGACCATCTCGCCCTTGTCGGATTGCGACATGTAACCGTGCACGGTGTTGGCCATGACGACCACATCCATGCACGGCTTGATGGGTTCGGACACCAGCGCCTGCAAGGCCACCGATT
>CAYNWX010000011.1:0-41805 GCA_964401005.1 uncultured Natronohydrobacter sp. | reverse complement strand
GGGCCGGGCCTGCGCGACAAAACCCGCGCGACCTGTGATATGATTGCGCGCATTCCTGCGGCCGGCGCTTTCGGGTCGCTTAACGTGTCGAACGCGGCGGCGGTTGCTCTTTACGCCGCGCGCCATTCAGGGGAAGAAGGCTGAATGAAATACTTGGCGACGTTGGGAGTGGTGCTGTTGCTTGCGGGCTGCGCCACGCTTTCCGAGGAAGAATGCTTGACCGGCGACTGGACGGGCATCGGGCAGCGCGACGGAGCCGCTGGCCAAGTAGCCGACGTGCAATTCGCCCGCCACGTGAAGGCCTGTGAAAAGGCAGGGATCACACCGCAGCGGGCGGCATGGCAACAGGGCTATGCGCAAGGCCTTCAAAGCTATTGCACTCCTGCCAAAGGGCTGGACGAAGGATTGGCCGGGCGCAGCTACCGCAACGTTTGCCCGGCAGGGTCAGAGGCTGCATTCCTGCGTGGCTACCGCGTTGGCGAGGCTGACTATGACGCTCGCGAAGAGGTGCGCCGCGTCGAGGGCGAAATATCTCGATTAGAGGCGCGCAATGCGCAGCTTCGCGCCACGCTTGCGACCCAAGGCGATCCGGTGCTGCGGCAGGAATTGCGCGCCAACGAATCCGAATTGTTGCGCCTTCAGCTTGAGCTGGGCTTTGCCCGTGCCGAGGCGTCACGCACCCGCCGCGCTGTTGCTGAGTTCAGGGCAGGCTAACAGGCGCGCGATTGCCAGTCGCCACGCGCCGCAGCACCAGCGGGTAAAGTTTGTGTTCCATTGGCAACACGCGCGCGGCCAGCGTATCGGGCGCGTCGCCGGGCAGGATTGGCACGCGGGCTTGGCCCAAGATCGGCCCATCATCCAGCGCAGGCGTTACTTCGTGCACTGTGCAGCCAGCCTCGACATCGCCTGACTCGATCGCACGTGCATGGGTGTGTAGCCCTTTATACTTTGGCAAAAGCGAGGGGTGGATGTTCATCATCCGCCCGTCAAAACGGCGCACGAAATCAGTAGTCAACACGCGCATGAACCCCGCCAGCGCAATCAGGTCGGGTTCTGCAGCCAGAAGCAGTTCCAGCAGGGCGGCTTCGAATGCTGCGCGGTCGCCCTTGAAGGGGCGATGGTCCACGGCGGCGGTCGGGATGCCCATGGCCCGCGCCTTGGCCAGCCCGCGCGCATTCGGGTCGTTCGATAGCACAAGGCAAGGCCGCGCGGGGTGGTCGCCGGTCATGGATTGCGCCAGCGCGACCATGTTCGACCCCGATCCAGAGATCAGGATCGCGACCCTCACGCTAGTGATCCGCTGTAGCGAATGCCCGCGCCCTCGGTCACATGGCCCAGCGTGCAGACGCGTTCGCCCGCGTCGGTCAAAAGCGTGGTCAAGGCGTCGGCCTGTTCGGGCGCGACCACCAGCACCATGCCGATTCCGGCGTTAAAGGTTTTCAGAATTTCAGCCTGCGCAATACCGCCTTCGCGGGCGAGCCACGCGAAAACCGGGGGCAGCGACCATGCGGCAAGGTCAATGTCTGCGCCAAGGTCATCGGGCAGGATACGGGGCAGGTTTTCGGTCAGCCCGCCGCCAGTGATATGTGCTAGCGCGTGCACGCCGCCCGCGCGGATCGCGGCCAGCGCGGGTTTCACGTAAAGCCGCGTGGGGGCCAGCAGCGCCGTGCCCAAGCTTGCATCGGCGAAGGGCGCGGGTGCGTCCCATGTCAGCGCCGCCCGTTCGACCACCTTGCGCACAAGGCTGTAGCCATTGGAATGCACCCCGTCAGATGCCAGCCCCAACAGCACATCGCCCTCGGCCACATCGGCGGGCAGTGCGGTGCCGCGCTCCATCGCGCCCACGGCAAAACCGGCTAGGTCGAAGTCTTCGGCGGCATACATGCCCGGCATTTCGGCGGTTTCGCCCCCGATCAAAGCGCAGCCCGACAGGCGGCAGCCTTCGGCAATGCCGTTTATGATGCGGGTCGCTGCGGGCACGTCCAGCTTGCCAGTGGCGAAATAGTCCAGAAATAAAAGCGGTTCGGCACCTTGGCAGACAAGGTCATTCACGCACATGGCGACAAGGTCGATGCCGATCGTGTCCAGATGCCCGGTGTCGATGGCAATGCGGAGCTTGGTGCCCACCCCGTCGGTGGCGGCCACAAGGATGGGGTCGTTAAAGCCCGCTGCTTTCAGGTCAAACAGCGCGCCGAAGCCGCCCAAACCTGCCATAACGCCGGGGCGCGTGGTGGCTTTTGCGGCGGGTTTGATGGCGTCGACCAGCGCGTTGCCCGCATCAATGTCGACCCCTGCGGCTGCGTAGCTCAGCCCGTTTTTGCCTTCTGCCATGATGCGCGCGCTCCTGCCTAGCAATGGTCTGGCGCGCGATACCCTGAATTTGCGGTCAGGGCAACATGGCCGGGGTTGAAGCGTCGGGAAAGCACTTTATATCACATCTAGATAAAAGAATATGATGGAGTGACGAGATGTCCACCGAGTTGAAATCCCCTATCGTGCGCGCGTTCTTCGACCGCCCGACAGGCAGTTTGCAATATGTGTTTCATGATCCGGCCACACTGCGGGCCGCGATTGTTGACCCGGTCTGGAACTATTTCCCCGAAGCTGGGGCCGTCAGCACCGAAAGTGCGGATGAAATTCTGGCTTACATCGCCGAGCAAAGTCTGACGGTGGATTGGGTGCTGGACACCCACCCCCATGCCGACCATTTCAGCGCCGGTCCTTACCTGAAGGAAAAGCTGGGCGCGCCGCATGGCATTGGCGAAAAGGTGATCGGCGTGCAGAAGCTTTGGGCCGAGATGTATCACTTGCCCGATTTGCCGATGGATGGTCGCCAATGGGACCGGCTGTTTGCCGAGGGCGACGAATTCATGGTGGGCACGATTCCGGTGAAGGTCATGTTCTCGCCCGGTCATACGCTGGCATCTGTCACCTATGTCGCGGGCGATGCGGCCTTCGTGCACGACACGTTGATGATGCCCGCATCCGGCACCAGCCGCGCCGATTTTCCCGGCGGCAGCACCGAAGACCTGTGGAATTCCATCCGCGCGATTCTTGATCTGCCGTCCCAAACCCGGCTCTATGTCGGGCATGATTATCCACCCGCTGGGGCTGCACCGCAGTACATGGCGACGGTGGCGGAACATCGTTTGACCAACAGGCACGTGAAGGACGGGATCAGCAAAACCGAATTCATCGCCACGCGAGACGCGCGCGACCGCACACTCAAGCTGCCCGACCGCATGCTGGAAGCGCTACAGGTCAATATCCGGGGCGGGCGTCTGCCAGAGTCGGAAGCGGATGGACGTAGCTACCTGAAAAAGCCTATTGGCCGGTTCGATCCGCGCTGAATGTTGGCTTCTTGACGCGCGGGTGCATTCTGCGTAGCAGACGGATTGGCGGGCCTGTAGCTCAATTGGTTAGAGCAGAGCGCTCATAACGCTTTGGTTGGGGGTTCGAGTCCCTCCGGGCCTACCACGCCAGACCGAGATGATTGTCAGCGTACAGGCGTTTCAATCGGATTGGTTCGATGCTGATTGCGAGGACCGATCGGCGTCAGGCGATTCTAACGGTTTCGGCCAGCCGCTGACAAAGTATCAGGCGCCAGCGGCACCCATGGTGCCCGCGCCGTAGGTATGGATTCTGCGCTCTTGGCAAAGCAAGATGCTGCGATGCCGCAATTTCATTCTGCATCTGCACATAAATTAAACTCACCGTCGCATTTTTGCGCACCGGGTCGGAGTGGAATACCTCTCGGGGAAGTCAGGCCAGAAGGCCGCTTGGCAGTATGCCCGACACAGGCGTTGTATTGGACTGCTCAATTGGGGGCAGATAACACCGTCTAGCGATCATTGTTCTGGCAGACAGCGGACCGCTAGACGGCGACAACATAAAGCTGCGTGCATATGATAGCATTTCCGGCGCAGTCTGGAACCGCGAAAACCACGCAGCTCTGACATAGGAGCTCCGTTTACTATGAAATCAAGATCTCTTCTATCGGCCCTTGCAGCTTGCACCGCCTTGGTCGCTGCGCCCGCCGTCGCCCAAGACTGCGCAGAGCCGATCAAGGTTGGCGTTCTGCACTCGCTGTCGGGCAGCATGGCCATTTCCGAAACCACCCTGCGCGATGTGATGCTAATGCTGATCGAGCAGCAAAACGCCGCTGGTGGTCTTCTGGGCTGCCAGATCGAGGCAGTTGTCGTCGACCCTGCTTCTGACTGGCCGCTCTTTGCCGAACTGACCCGCCAGCTTCTGACCGTGGATGAGGTGGATGTAATCTTCGGGTCCTGGACCTCTGTCAGCCGCAAATCCGCCCTTCCGGTGCTGGAAGAGCTGAACGGTCTGATGTTCTACCCGGTGCAGTATGAGGGTGAGGAATCCTCGCGCAACGTATTCTACACTGGCGCCGCGCCGAACCAGCAGGCAATCCCCGCCGTTGACTATTTCCTAGAAGAACTGGGCGTCGAGAGCTTCGCGCTTCTGGGTACCGACTATGTGTATCCGCGCACGACAAATGCCATTCTAGAAGCATACTTGCTGTCAAAGGGCATCGCTGCCGAAGACATCTTCGTGAACTACACGCCCTTTGGCCATTCCGATTGGTCGACCATCGTGTCCGACGTGGTCGCCTTGGGTGCAGGCGGCAAGCAGGTTGGCGTGATCTCGACCATCAACGGCGATGCCAATGTCGGTTTCTACACCGAGTTGGGCGCACAGGGCGTCAGCGCGGATGACATTCCTGTCGTGGCATTCTCGGTGGGTGAAGAGGAACTGTCGGGTCTGGATACCGGCCCATTGGCAGGCCATCTGGCTGCGTGGAACTACTTCATGTCCGCCGATACCGAGATCAACGCAGATTTCGTGGCTGCTTGGAAAGCCTTTGCCGGCGAAGACCGTGTGACCAACGACCCGATGGAGGCACATTACATTGGCTTCAACATGTGGGTGAACGCGGTGACCGCGGCAGGCACCACAGATGTCGACGCTGTGCGCGAAGCCATGTGGGGGCAGGAATTCCCGAACCTGACCGGCGGCACCGCCGTGATGGGCACCAACCATCACCTGTCCAAGCCCGTCTTGATCGGTGAAATCCGCGAAGATGGCCAGTTCGACATCATCAGCCAGACCTCGGAAGTTCCGGGCGATGCCTGGACCGACTTCCTGCCCGAAAGCTCTGTGCTGACAAGCGATTGGAAGGAACTGGGCTGCGGGATGTATAACACCGCAACCTCGACCTGCGTGCAGTTGACCTCGAACTACTAAATCACGGCGGGCGCGCGGCTATGGCTCGCGCGCCCGGTTTTGTCCTGCCTGTGACTGGACCTGAAATGCCCCTTCGCACCCTGCTTTTCCGCGCATTAGCCTATGTGGCACTGGTTTTTGTAACCTTGCCCGGCCCGGCCCGCGCCCAAGATGCGCTGCAACCCGCGTTGCAAGCCTACGTCGAGGATCTCGTCAGCCCTTCGCGCCGTACCATCGAGGGTGTCGTGACCGCTTTGATCGCAGAAGGACACCCGAATATCGGTGAATTCCTGCGTCGCTACAGCGCCCGCGAGGTCGTGCAGCGCCCCGAGGACGGGCTGTTTTTTTACGCCGAGGATGCAGGTGCGCTTGTCCGGCTTGTCGATATCGATAGCGGAGAGGCGGTGGCCGAAGTCTCCAGCCGCGACGTGACGCAAATCCGCACCAATTCGGGCGTGCAGCGCGTGATTGCAGCCGCCCTTGTGCCCTTGGAATTGAACGCGCCCGAACCCGAGCGCCGCATGGCCGCGCTGGACGCGATCAGCCGAAGCCCGGATGCCAGCCAGATCGCGCCCTTGGCCGAGAGTGTCGAGCGTGAAACCGATGCCGGTTTGAAAACCCGCAAAGAGCGCCTGCTGTTGCTGCTTCAAGCCCAATTCGCAGAAGAGCGCGACGTGCAACTGGCCGCGATTGAAGCGCTGGGCGGCGATATCAGCATAGAGGCGCGGGGTGTTCTGTCGCGACTGACCGCCACCCAGACCGAAGTTGCGCCAACCCTACCCGAAAGCGCTAATGTTGCCCGCGTGCTAGAGGTCGGTGCCGATCTGACCGAAGCCGCTGCTTATGACTTGCTGGTCAGCGCCGGGCTGGCAGAGCCCGCGCAGACCCCCGCCATGCTGCGCGAGGTTCTGGCGCAAAACATCGTCGATGGCCGCGTGGGCGGTGTGCCTGTTGGTCGCCTGAGCGATCCCGCCGCCCGCATTGAAGCCTATGAGGCGCTGGAAGCCGCAGGAACTGTTCCGCCCCGCGCCGCCCCGGATGAGGCCGCGCAAGCCCTGGCCGCGCATGTGTTCTTCGACCGCTACACGTTCGACGACACAGAAATAACCACCACCGCGCAGGAAGCGTTAGACAGCACTGCGCAGGCCATCGCCGCCTATCAGGTGGCCGATCTGGTGTTGGATGGGTTGTCGCTGGCCTCGATCTTTTTCCTTGCCGCCATCGGGTTGGCGATCACCTTCGGCGTGATGGGCGTGATCAACATGGCGCATGGCGAATTTATCATGATGGGCGCCTATACGGGCTATGTCGTGCAATTGTTCATCCCCGATTACACGATTAGCCTGCTGGTCGCTTTGCCCTTGGCATTTCTTATCACCTTCGGCGCGGGCGTGGCGATGGAGCGCAGCGTGATCCGCCACTTGTATAAGCGCCCGCTGGAAACCCTGCTGGCGACGTTCGGCATTTCCATTGCGTTGCAACAATTGGCCAAGAACATTTTCGGCACGCAGGCCCGCCCCCTGACCGCGCCCGACTGGCTGGGTGGGGCGTTACAGATCAACGATATCGTCGGCATCAGCACCATTCGCGTGGCGATCTTCGTTCTGGCGCTGATTTTCTTGGCCCTGTTGTTGTATATCCTGAAACGCACCCGGTTGGGGCTGGAAGTGCGCGCCGTCACCCAAAACCCCGGCATGGCCGCGAGCATGGGCATCAATCCCGACCGGATCAACATGCTGACCTTCGGGCTTGGGTCGGGCATTGCGGGCATCGCCGGTGTGGCCATCGGGCTATACGCGCAGGTCACCTCGGAAATGGGGGCGAACTACATTGTCCAAAGCTTTATGACCGTGGTTGTGGGCGGCGTGGGCAATGTCTGGGGCACACTGGCAGGTGCATCGCTCATTGGGTTCCTGCAAAAGGGGATCGAGTGGTTCAACCCTTCGAACACCTTGGCCGCGCAGACCTACATGGTGCTGTTCGTGATCCTGTTCATCCAGTTCCGGCCCAAGGGCATTGTCGCCCTCAAGGGCCGCGCGGCGGGGGATTAAGGGCATGGCGGTGGACATACGCTTCACTCATCCCAACGAGCCAGAGGTAGCCACGCTCATCCTTACCCATGCGGGCTTTTGCGAGGCGGTGACGCCAGCGGGATCGTGCCATTATTTCACCGGTGCAAAGCTGGAAGGGCCTTTAGTTACCTTATGGGGCGCATGGCGGTGTGACAGGTTGCTAGGGATAGGCGCCTTGCAAAGCCTGTCCGACGTAGCGGGAGAGGTGAAATCTATGCACACGCTTGCCGCCGCGCGCGGTGCGGGTGTTGGGCGGGCGCTGTTGCAGGCCATTGTGACCAAGGCGCGCGAGATCGGGCTGACAAGCCTTTGGCTGGAAACCGGGTCTAACGCCGCCTTTGCCCCGGCGCGTGCCTTGTATGAAGGGTTCGGCTTTGTCACCTGCCCGCCCTTCGGCAGCTATACCGACGACCCGAACAGCACCTTTTATACCTTAGCTTTGGCAAAGGACTGACACCATGGCGAAAGTCACCCTCGCCCCGCGCAAAGGCTTTCTGAGCGAGAACCCGTCGGTGCTGCGCTTCCTTGGCCTTTTGGCGCTGTTCACGCTGATCGTCAGTGCGCTTTCCGAAGGGTTCGGCGCTGGCGTCATCTCGACCTCTTTCCTGAAGGTGCTAGGCATGACGCTCTGCTTGTGCTTGATCGCCGTCGCGATGGACGTGGTCTGGGGCTATTGCGGTATCCTCAGCCTTGGGCATTTCGCG
Source organism: uncultured Natronohydrobacter sp. (assembly GCA_964401005.1). Lineage (GTDB taxonomy): Bacteria > Pseudomonadota > Alphaproteobacteria > Rhodobacterales > Rhodobacteraceae > Roseinatronobacter. The sequence goes on along the minus strand of CAYNWX010000011.1, from coordinate 33,788 downwards.
TTTTTCGGGCTGGGTGGCTACGGCATCGGCATGTGGCTGATGTATGCCCGCACCGAAGGGATCGTGCGGGAATCGCTTGCGAACGCCGCCATCCCCGCCACCGAGGGCGAGGTGCGCGACGCCATAGCCAGCCAGATTTTCAGCGTGGTGGGCAGCACGGAATTGCCCTTTATCTGGGGCTTTGCACATAGCTTGACGCTGCAACTGCTGATGATCGTGCTGGTCCCCGGCCTGCTGGCGCTGGTCTTTGGCTGGCTGGCCTTCCGCTCGCGCGTGACGGGCGTTTACCTGTCGATCCTGACCCAAGCCATGACGCTGGCGCTGTCGCTTTACCTGTTCCAGAATGACACCGGCCTTCGCGGTAATAATGGCCTGTCGGGTTTGCAAAACATTCCGGGCCTGTTGCACCTGCCGCAATCGACCATCGCGCTATGGTTTTTCTGGGCCTCTGCCCTTGCGCTTGGCTTGGGCTACCTGCTGTTCGCATGGCTTGTATCGGGCAAGTTCGGGTCCGTCGTGCGCGCCATTCGCGATAACGAATCCCGCGTGCGCTTCCTTGGCTACCATGTCGAAAGCTACAAGTTGGTGGTGTTTACCGCGACCGCCATCGTATCTGGCATAGCAGGCGCGCTCTATTATCCGCAGGCGGGCATCATCAACCCGGCGGAAATCGCGCCAATCACGTCGATTTATCTTGCCGTCTGGGTCGCCATCGGCGGCCGTGGGCGGCTTTATGGCGCGGTCATCGGCGCGGCCACTGTCAGCCTGCTGTCCAGCTGGTTCACCGGCGGCGGCGCGCCCAATATCGACCTTGGGTTTTACCGCATTGTCTGGACCGATTGGTGGCTGGTGCTGCTGGGCCTTGGGTTCGTTGCGGTCACCTTGTTCTTTCCCAAGGGGATTGGCGGGTTGTTCGACTACCTGGTGAGGAAACCATGACCGCGCTTCTCGAAGTCTCTGGCGTGTCCGTCACGTTTGACGGGTTCCGCGCCATCAACAATCTGTCAATTTCGATCGGAGAGCCGGAATTGCGCGCCGTGATCGGCCCCAATGGCGCGGGCAAGACAACCTTCATGGATATCGTGACCGGCAAGACTAAGCCCGATGAAGGGCGCGTGTTATGGGGCGAGACGTCGATGAACCTGCTGGGGATGAGCGAAAGCGCCATCGCCCGCGCAGGCATTGGTCGCAAGTTCCAGAAACCTACGGTGTTCGAAGACCAGACTGTGCGCGAAAACCTCGCCATGGCTCTGCGCAACAAGCGCGGGCCGTTTGACGTGCTGTTTTACAAAACCAACCGCCACGCGCGGGCGCGGATTGCGGAACTGGCCGAGGAAATCGGACTTTCCGACCACTTGTCCCGCCGCGCGGGTGACCTGAGCCATGGCCAAAAGCAATGGCTGGAAATCGGGATGCTTCTGGCTCAAGACCCGCGCCTGCTGCTGGTCGATGAACCCGCCGCCGGCATGACACCGGCAGAGCGCGAACATACGACCGAGTTGCTGACCCGCGCCGCGCAAACCCGCGCGGTGGTGGTTATTGAACATGACATGGAATTCATCCGCCGCCTGAACTGCAAGGTGACGGTACTACACGAAGGGTCGGTGCTAGCCGAGGGCAGCTTGGACCACGTGACGCAAAACCAACAGGTGATTGATGTCTATCTGGGGCGGTGAGCCATGCTGAAAGTCGAAAACCTGACGCTGCATTACGGGGCGTCGCAGATCCTCTATGGTATCGACCTTGTCGCGCGTCCGGGAGCGGTTACGGCGGTTATGGGCACGAATGGCGTGGGCAAAACCAGCTTGCTCAAGGCCATCGCGGGCCGCCACCCCTATTCGGGCGGCACGATCACGCTGGATGGGAAACCCTTGAACCATCTAAACGCCGCGCAGGCCGCGAAAGCGGGCATTGCCTATGTGCCGCAAGGGCGCGAGATTTTCCCTCTTTTGACAGTCACCGAGAACCTGCAAACCGGCTTTGCCTGCCTGCCAAAAGATCAGCACCACATCCCGCCGCGCATCTACGAGTTGTTCCCAGTGCTGAAACAGATGAGCGCGCGGCGTGGGGGCGATTTGTCGGGCGGGCAGCAGCAGCAATTGGCCATTGCGCGCGCGCTGATCGCGCAACCGCGCGTTCTGTTGCTGGATGAACCGACCGAGGGCATTCAGCCCAATATCATCAAGCAGATCGGCGAGGTCATCAAATTGCTGCGCACAGAAGGTGAGATTGCCATTGTGCTGGTCGAGCAATTCTTCGACTTCGCCTATGATCTGGCGGACGAATTTGTCGCCATCAACCGTGGCGAGGTGCGGTTGGCGGCCCCTGCCGCTGATGTCTCGCGCGATAGGCTTTTGGCGGAAGTGTCGATCTGAAAAAAATAGGCGAATGGTAGCGCAAGTACACCCTGATCCGACAGATTGATGTAAGGATCACCGCTTTGCGACGCTTTCATAAGGCGCGAGAATGCCTGTTTTCCCTTGTAGCAGCAGTCGGGCCGGATTTTGCACCAAAGTTCAATTTGTCTTGGTTCATACGCAGCTTGTTATCGCGCGCTCACCACTGACAGGGGCTTCGGGGTGTTGACCGGCAATATCGAGCCTCGGAAGTACGAAACGAATATATTTCACTTTTTTGATGGCAATTCGCCCATTCACAGGGCGATTGGGGCAAAATCCAGCAAGCCTGTCGATTATCGGCTTGACCGTTAGGCCAAGCTCGGCGCAGATTATTTGTGCAAATGGCGCAATTCTGTGCCGAATGCTAAGCGCCCCAAAGGGGCAGACCGCCGCCAAGGCGGCGTCAACAGAGAGGATAACATGAAAAAAACCGTTTTTTACGGCACTCTAGCTGCATCCGCGTTCTTGGCCGGGGCTGTAAGTGCGCAAACCACGCTGGAAACCGTCCAGTCGCGTGGTGAGTTGATCTGTGGTGTCTCTATGGGCCTTGCTGGCTTCTCGGCGCCCGATTCGAACGGTGTCTGGCAGGGTCTTGACGTGGCGGTTTGCCGCGCAGTCGCAGCTGCCGTGTTGAGCGACCCGATGGCCGTCAGCTTCGTTCCGCTGACCAGCCAGACCCGCTTCTCGGCTCTGTCGTCGAGCGAAATCGACATGCTGTCGCGCAACACGACTTGGACCTTTTCGCGCGACAACGACCTTCAGCTCACCTTCTTGGGTGTGACTTACTATGACGGTCAGGGCTTCATGGTTCCGCGTGAATTGGGTGTTGGCTCGGCAACCGAGCTGGACGGTGCGACCGTCTGCATCGAAACCGGCACCACCACCGAATTGAACCTCGCAGACTTCTTCCGCGTGAACGGTATGTCTTACGAGCCGGTTCCGGTGGAGAGCAATGCAGAAGCGCAGCAGCAGTATCTTGCAGGCGCATGTGACGTTTACACGACCGATTCTTCGGCATTGGCTGCTGTGCGCGCGTCGTTCCCAGAGCCGGGTGCACATGCAATCCTGCCCGAGATTGTCTCGAAAGAGCCGCTCGGACCGGTTGTGCGCCATGGCGACGACCAATGGGGCGACATCGTCCGCTGGACGCTGAACGCGCTGATCGCAGCCGAAGAGCTTGGCATCACGTCCGCCAATATCGAAGAGCTGAAGGCTGGCACCGATAACCCGGAAATCAACCGTATTCTGGGTTCTGAAGGTGATCTTGGTGCAATGATCGGCCTTGATAGTGAATGGGCCGTGCGCGCAATTTCCGCTGGTGGCAACTATGGTGAGCTGTTCGCTGCCAACGTGGGTGAGCAGACCCCGATCGGTCTGGCCCGTGGCCTGAACGCTCAGTGGACCCAAGGCGGCCTGCTCTACGCACCGCCCTTCCGTTAATCCGCTCTGGATCGGACCGCGCCCCTACTTTGGGCGCGGTCCATTTTTTCCAACAGCCTGCCTGACCGCCCATGGCGACACGCTGCCTTTCGCAGCGACAGGAGAGTTTCATGTCAAGCACCAGCGATGGACGTATGCAGTCTGCTGCCCCGAAAGCGGCATTCACATTGAGCATGCTGCTTTATGACCAGCGATACCGTTCGATCACGATCCAGATTGTCTTTCTTTTCGCGCTGATGCTTGGCATCGCATGGTTGGTGGACAACACGATCAACAACCTGCGCGCGCTGGGCCGGGATTTCAGTTTCTCTTTCCTCAGCAACCCGGCTGGTTATGACATTAACCAACGTCTGATCGAGTATGACAGCCAGATGAGTCATGGGCGTGCGGCCCTTGTCGGGCTGTTCAATACGGCGCTGCTGGCAGTTCTGGCCTGTGCGTTGGCCACGGTTCTTGGCATTGTTGCTGGTGTTTTGCGCCTGTCGAAAAACTGGATCGTGGCGCGGCTGATGACGATCTATGTGGAGTTGTTTCGCAATATTCCGACGCTTGTCTGGATCATCATTTTCGGCGCGATCATGTCGGAATCGATGCCCGCCCCCAATGCCTTTCGCGGGGACGACGCCACGGCAAGCATGCTGCTGGGCGATTCTGTCGCCATGACCAACCGGGGTGTCTACATCCCCGCAATCCAGTTTACCAACGAGCTTGGCAATCTGGACCTTGGAATTGTCTCGCCATCTATAAATTGGCTGCTGGTGCTGTTGGTCATTATCGTTGGTATCTATGCCAACAAGCGCATTCTGGCGCATGCAACCGCCGTACAAAACGCCACGGGTGAGCGCCCCAAGACATGGTGGAAAAGCATTGGCGTGCTAGTTGGCCCGGTGGCCTTGTTGTTCATCTTCTTCGGCGCGCATCTGGACTACCCGGAATTGCGCGGGTTCAACTTTCAGGGCGGCACCCATTTGCGCAACTCGCTGATTGCGATGTGGCTTGGCTTGGGCATTTACACCGGAGCCTTCGTGGCAGAGATCGTGCGCTCTGGCATTCTGGCCATTTCGCGCGGGCAATCCGAAGCCGCTTTTGCGCTGGGCCTGCAACCTGGGAAGACTATGCGCCTTGTGATCTTGCCGCAGGCGCTACGGGTCATCATTCCGCCGCTGATTTCGCAATATCTGAACATCACCAAGAACACGTCGCTCGGTCTGGCCGTGGGCTATATGGACCTGCGCTCGACCCTAGGGGGCATTACCATCAACCAGACGGGCCGCGAGTTGGAAGGGATGCTGCTAATGATGCTGATCTATCTGGCCGTCAGCCTGACCATCTCCAGCTTGATGAATGTCTACAACAATCGCGTTAAGCTGAAGGAGCGGTAAAATGAGTGGTACCAAACCCATCAGCTATGTACGCGACACGATGCTCGGGCAGCAAGAGCCCCCCGTGACCGAACGTGGGATCGTGAAATGGCTTCGCGAGAACCTGTTTTCGTCGGTTCTGAATAGCATTCTGACCCTGCTGGCATTGGCGGTTGTTGTCTACATTGCCACTTCTTTGGGGCCGTGGCTTCTGAATTCCATCTGGAATGCCGATTCGCTGCGCGAATGCCGCGCTATTCTGGACGGCGCGCCGGGTGCCTGCTTTGCCGTGATTACCGACCGTTGGCATCAGCTTTTGTTCGGCTTCTACCCGCCAGAGCATTACTGGCGCCCGGTTTTGGCGCTTGTGCTGCTGCTAGTGGCGCTGGCCCCCATCCTGTTTGCGGAATTGCCGCGCAAGATGCTGTATTTCTCGGGGTTGTTTCCGTTCATTGGCTATCACTTGCTTTGGGGTGGGTCGGTCTGGTTCCCGATTTCCGCGCTTTTGGGCTTTGTGGCGGGTTACATCGCCTTCCGTTTGCTGGCCAAAGTGTCTGCACTCGTGAGTGTGATCGGCGCAGTTGCGGCTGCCCTTGCCTGGTGGTTCTTGCTGGCCGGTCAGTTTGATGCGGTCATGTATTCCATCGCACCCATCGGGTTGGAATTCGTGCGCTCGGAAGCCTTTGGGGGTTTCCTGATTTCACTGACCATCGGTGTGACGGGCATTTCGCTGTCGCTGCCCTTGGGCATTCTGCTGGCCCTTGGGCGGCAGTCGGATATGTTGTTCGTGAAAACCGTCTGTGTGGTGTTCATCGAATTCATCCGCGGCGTGCCGCTGATTACGCTGCTGTTCACCGCGTCCTTGCTGTTGAACTATTTTCTGCCGCCCGGCACGAATTTTGACCTTATCCTGCGCGTCATCATCATGGTCACGCTCTTCGCCGCCGCCTACATGGCAGAGGTGATCCGCGGTGGTCTGGCGGCGCTTCCCAAGGGCCAGTATGAGGCGGCGGATGCGCTGGGTTTGGATTACTGGAAAGCCCAGCGCCTGATCATCATGCCGCAAGCGCTGAAAATCTCTATCCCCGGCATCGTGAACACCTTCATCTCGCTCTTCAAGGATACCACGCTGGTGGTGTTCATCGGGCTTCTGGACCCGCTTGGGCTGTCCAATGCTATCCGCGCTGACACGGCTTGGACCGGCATCTATTGGGAATTGTTCATCTTCATCGGGGCCTTGTTCTTCATCTTCTGCTTCAGCATGTCGCGCTATTCCATGTATCTGGAACGCAAGCTGAAGACCGACCACAGGTAAGGAATCCGTCTAATGTCAGAGAATGCTGTCGTAGAACGCAATATCGACACCAGCAAGATGCAGGTCAGTGACGAGGTTGCAATCCAGATCACAGAAATGAACAAGTGGTATGGGTCGTTCCATGTGCTGCGCGACATAAACATGACCGTTTATGCGGGCGAGCGGATCGTGATCTGTGGTCCGTCCGGGTCGGGCAAGTCCACGCTCATCCGCTGCATCAACCGGTTGGAGGAGCATCAGGCGGGCCAGATTATCGTGGATGGCACCGAGTTGACGGGCGACCTGAAGAATATCGATAAGGTCCGGTCAGAGGTCGGGATGGTGTTCCAGCATTTCAACCTGTTCCCGCATCTGACCATTCTGGAAAACTGCACCCTTGCGCCCATTTGGGTGCGCAAGGTTCCCAAGCGCGAGGCCGAAGAAACGGCCATGCATTTCTTGGAAAAGGTGAAGATCCCCGAACAGGCGAACAAGTATCCCGGCCAGTTGTCGGGCGGACAGCAGCAGCGTGTGGCGATTGCGCGTTCGCTGTGCATGAAGCCGCGCATCATGTTGTTCGATGAACCCACATCGGCGCTGGACCCGGAAATGATTAAGGAAGTGCTGGATACCATGATCAGCCTTGCCGAAGAGGGCATGACCATGTTGTGCGTGACGCATGAAATGGGCTTCGCGCAGGCGGTGGCGAACCGGGTGATCTTCATGGATCAAGGGCAGATCGTGGAGCAGAACGAACCCAAAGAGTTCTTCAACAACCCGCAATCGGACCGCACCAAGCTGTTCCTAAGCCAGATTTTGGGTCACTGATATCACTGCCTTTCAAATGCAAAACGGGGGCCGTTTGGCCCCCGTTTTCATTTCGTCAGGATCAGTTTGCCCGCGCGGGTAATGCGCAATTGGTAGGTTTTCCCATCCAACACGATCTGCGCCAGATTGCCGCCGCGTGTCAGGCTATAGACATCATGCACCGGGGCAGAGGGCGCGGTTTCGGGAATGAAACGGGTGATAGCGTTCATGGCATCTCTCATGGGTCAGAAACGGGGTTGGCTGACCTCGCGGCTGGCTCTGGAATAAAGATGACAAAAAAAGTCGGGTATGTCAAACCGCTTTCGCCACGGGCACCACACCCCCCGTTGCCGCTGTGATTTGCGCGGCGGTCTGCACCACAAGCGCACCGATCCGGTCCAGATTGTCCTTGTCCAGACGAAAGGCTGGACCAGAGACAGAAACACCCGCGACCGGTTCGCCGTAAGGGTTGAAAATGGGCGCGGCGATGCAGCGCATCCCGATCGCGCGTTCCTCATCGTCAAAGGCAAAGCCGCGCGCGCGGGTCTTGGCACAATCGGCGCGCAGGTCACTGAGCGTTGTCAGCGAGGCGGGCGTGAAGGCTTGCAAACCGCGCCGCTCGACCACCTGCACCACGCGCGCATCATCGAACCAAGCCAGCAGCGCCTTGCCAATACCCGACACATGCATGGGTCCAATGGTGCCGGGGGGAAAGAAGGCGCGAATCGCTTGGTGGGTTTCGACCTGTGTCAAGAATAGGACCTCGTCCTTTTGTTCCACACCCAGATTGGCGGTTTCGCCGCTGTCGCGCATTAAAGCCTGCATGGGCGCGCGGGCGCGTTCCACAAGCGAAGTGCGGCGCAGAAATGACGTGCCTGCCCGAAACGTCCCAACCCCCACATGCCAAACCTGCCCCGCCGGGTCCAGATCGACCATGTCGCGCTGTTGCAGCGTAACCAGCACGCGGTAGACTGTCGCTGTGGACTGCCCGCAGGCGGTGGCAAGGTTGGACAAGGTCATGCCTTCGGAGCGCGACAAGTGTTCCAGAATCGCCATGGCCCGATCCAAGGATTGAATGGTATTTTGTGCTGTCTTGTCTTGGAAGGCGCGGGGCCGACCCCGCCGGGAAATTTGTGTCATAGTCCACCTTTTTTCATAGTGCCGCAGCGCAGAAAGCAGAGTGAAAAACCTTACCCACTGATAGATAACATAAAATCGGCATTTTTCATACATGGCAATAATTTTTCAAAAAAATTGAAAAATGTCTGTAAAGGTGTGATGACAGCCTCAACAAAATGGAGGGGATCAGATGTCCTTGCAGAACCCGGTTTTTATTCCCGGCCCGACCAACATGCCCGAAAGCCTGCGCAAGGCTTGTGACATGCCAACAATCGACCACCGCTCGCCTGCTTTCGCGGCGGTGTTCAAGCCCGCCGTTGCGGGTGTGAAAGAAGTGCTTGGCATGGGCGCGGGCGAGGTGATTATCCTGCCCTCGACCGGCACGGGTGGCTGGGAAGCCGCGATCAGCAACACGCTGTCGCCGGGTGACAAGGTTCTGGCCGCGCGTCATGGTATGTTCAGCCACCGCTGGATTGACCTGTGCCAACGTCATGGTCTGGACGTGCAGATCATCGAAGCCCCATGGGGCGAAGGCTGCCCGGCCGACGCCATGGGCGCGGCGCTGGCTGCCGACAAGGATCATTCCATCAAGGCCGTTCTGGCCACGCATAACGAGACCGCGACCGGCGTGCGCTCCGACATTGGCGCGCTGCGCGCCGCGATGGACAAGGCTGGTCACCCGGCGCTGTTTCTCGTTGATGGCGTCAGTTCCATTGCCTCCATGCCGTTCCATATGGATGCATGGGGTGTCGATATTGCGGTCGCGGGTTCTCAGAAGGGGTTCATGCTGCCTGCCGGTCTGGCCATTCTGGGCATCTCGCCCAAGGCCTTGGCGGCGCGCGACACCGCAAATTTGCCGCGCACCTTCTTCGATTTCGGCGATATGCTGAAAGGCTACGCGGCTGGTGGCTACCCCTACACGCCGCCTGTGGGTCTGATCAACGGTCTGGCCGCCAGCATCGCCATGCTGAAAGCGGAAGGGCTGGACAATGTTTATGCCCGCCATCACCGCTTGGCAGAGGCCACGCGCCGCGCTGCGGGTGGTTGGGGGCTGAAGTTATGTGCCGCACGGCCAGAGCTGTATTCCGACACTGTCAGCGCGATCATGGCGCCCGAAGGCTTCAACGGCACCGACCTTGTCACGCTGGCCGCCAGCAAATACGGCGTGGCCTTCGGTGTTGGCTTGGGCGAAGTTTCGGGTAAGCTGTTCCGCATTGGCCACCTGGGCAGCCTGACAGATGCCATGCTGTTGGCAGGTCTGGCCACGGCTGAAATGTGCATGGCCGATCTGGGCTGGCCCGTGAAGCTTGGCAGTGGCGTTGCCGCCGCGCAGGACTATCTTCGTGGTACAACCGCAGAAGCAATCGCCAAGGCTGCCTAACGATATATCGCCAGTGGTGGCAAGGTGAAACCGCCTTCTACCACTGGCCTCGCAACATCAGGGGGTGACATGAAAGACCAAGCCGAAAGACCGCTTCCGACATTCGATGACGTGATCGCCGCGCATGAACGGATCAAACCCTATATCCATCGCACACCGATCCTGACCTCGGAATTCATGAATAAGTTGACCGGGGCAGACCTGTTCTTCAAATGCGAGAATTTCCAGAAGGCCGGTGCCTTCAAGGTGCGCGGCGCGTCGAACGCTGTGTTCGGCCTGAGCGATGAGGAAGCCGCCCTTGGTGTTGCCACGCATTCCAGCGGCAACCACGCTTTGTCGCTGAGTTACGCGGCGGGGCGTCGGGGCATTCCATGCCATGTGGTCATGCCGCGCACCGCGCCGCAGGCCAAGAAAGACGCCGTGATTGGCTATGGTGGCACGATTACCGAATGCGAACCGTCGACCACGTCGCGCGAAGCGGTCTTTGCCGAGGTGCAGGCGCGCACCGGCGCAGATTTCGTGCACCCCTATAACGACCCGCGCGTGATCGCAGGGCAGGCCACCTGCTCGCGCGAGTTGATGGAGCAGGTCGAAGGGCTGGATGCCGTGATCGCCCCCATCGGTGGCGGTGGCATGGTGTCGGGCTGCTGCCTGACACTGTCCAACATCGCGCCGCATGTCGAGATTTATGCCGCAGAGCCTGAACAGGCGGACGACGCCTATCGCAGCTTTAAGGCAGGTCATATTATTGCAGACGATTCTCCCAATACCATCGCCGACGGGTTGAAAGTGCCACTGAAAGAGAACACGTGGCATTTCGTGTCGAACAATGTGACCGATATCCTGACTGCGACAGAAGAGGAAATCATCGACGCGATGCGCCTGACTTGGGCGCGCATGAAAATCGTGATGGAACCGTCCTGCGCCGTGCCGCTGGCGACCATCATCAAGAACCCCGAAGTGTTCCGCGGCAAGCGTGTCGGCGTGATCGTGACGGGGGGCAATGTGGATCTGGACAAGCTGCCTTGGATGGCAGGTTGACCGAACAACAGGGGTAAACAAAATGAACGCACCGACGAAATTCGAAGGGCTTGAAGTTGGCTTTGACGTTCCCGCACTGCCGGGAATGGACGAAGCGGATATCCAGACGCCCTGCCTTGTGCTGGATCTGGACGCGCTAGAGCGCAACATCAAGAAAATGGGCGACTACGCCGCAAGCCACGGCATGCGCCACCGCGTGCATGGCAAGATGCACAAATCCGTGGATGTGGCCAAGTTGCAGGAAAGCCTTGGCGGTGCATGCGGTGTATGCTGCCAGAAGGTGAGCGAAGCAGAGGTCTTCGCACGTGGCGGCATCAAGGATGTGCTGGTCTCGAACCAAGTGCGCGACCCGGCCAAAATCGACCGTTTGGCTCGTATCCCGAAACTGGGCGCGCGCGCGATCTGCTGTTTGGATGACGTGACCAATGTGGCCGACCTGTCGGCGGCGGCGGTCAAGCATGGCACACAGATCGAATGCTTGGTCGAGATTGACTGCGGTGCGGGCCGCTGCGGTGTGACCACCACCGAAGCCGTGATCGAGATTGCCAAAGCCGTTGACGCGGCAGAGGGTCTGAAATTTGCGGGCATCCAAGCCTATCAGGGCGCGATGCAGCACATGGACAGCTATGACGAACGCAAGGCCAAGGTCGATATCGCCATTGGCATGGTGCGTGACGCGGTCGAGGGGCTGAAGGCCGAAGGTCTGGAATGCGACATCGTCGGCGGCGGCGGGACCGGGTCGTATTACTTCGAATCGAATTCGGGTGTGTATAACGAGCTTCAGTGCGGCAGCTATGCCTTCATGGATGCCGATTATGGCCGTATCCTAGACAAGGACGGCAAGCGCATTGACCAGAGCGAATGGGAGAATGCGCTGTTCATCCTGACCTCGGTCATGAGCCACGCGAAAGCCGACAAGGCAATCGTCGATGCCGGTTTGAAAGCGCAATCGGTCGATAGCGGCCTGCCGGTGATTTTCGGTCGCGATGACGTGAAATACGTCAAATGCTCGGACGAGCATGGCGTGGTCGCAGACCCCGAAGGTGTGTTGAAAGTGGGCGACAAGCTGAAGCTGGTGCCTGGCCACTGCGATCCGACCTGTAACGTGCACGACTGGTATGTCGGTGTGCGGAATGGCAAGGTCGAAACCGTCTGGCCCGTTAGCGCGCGCGGCAAGGCATACTAACCCTGCCCAGATGACCGCGAGGCTCCGGATCAGGTCCGGAGCCTGAGCATACTCTCTCCGCGCCCCGGACTCGATCCGGGGCCTCTTCCTCTGCGAACAGAACTTACAGGAGGCTGTCCCATGTGGATCGTGCCCGAAGCCGCCATTGGCGGGCTAGTCGATGACCAAAGCGCGTTCGATGCTGTTGAAGCCACTTTCGCCGCCATGGCGCGGGAAGATGCCTATAACTTTCCCGTGGTGCGCGAGGCGCTGGGCGAAGGGCGGCAATATGGCTTCAAATCCGGTCTGGACCGTGCCGGTGGCCAGTTGGGTGTGAAGGCCGGGGGGTATTTCCCCGGCAATGCCGCGAAAGGCATCATCAACCACCAGTCCACGGTGTTCCTGTTCGACCCGGATACGGGCATTTTACAGGCAGCGGTGGGCGGCAACCTGCTGACGGCTTTGCGCACGGCGGCGGCTTCGGCCATTTCCATCGCGCATCTGTCGCGGCCGGACAGCAAGGTGTTGGGGATGATCGGTGCAGGCCACCAGTCGGTGTTCCAGATGCGCGCGGCCCTGCGCCAGCACAAGTTCGAGCGTGTCGTGGCGTGGAACTACCATCCCGATATGATGGACCGTTTGGCCGCCGCCGTGGCCGAAGAAGGTCTGCCCTTCGAAGAAGTAAGCCTTGATGATTTGGGCGCGCAGGCGGATGTGATTATCACCATCACCTCTAGCCCCGCGGCCAGCCTGATGGACGCGCATGTCCGTCCCGGCACGCATATTGCCTGCATGGGCACCGACACGATTGGCAAGCAAGAGGTGGAGCCGGCGCTTCTGGTGCGCGCGACCGTGTTCACCGACGAGGTCGCGCAATCCATCACCATTGGCGAGGCCCAGCATGCCATCGCCCAAGGGTTGATCACTGCAGAGGATATCACCCCCATCGGCGCGGTCATCAATGGTGCGCATTCGGGGCGCAGCAGCGCGGATGAAATCACGCTGTTCGATGGCACGGGCGTTGGCTTGCAGGACATTGCCGTGGCGTCCAAGGCTGTCGACCTCGCCCGTGCCAATGGCACTGCGATCGAGGTCGCGCTCTAGGCCTTGCGCCCCGGCATGCGCCGGGGCTAACTGCGCGAAAGTGCCGATAGGTCAGGGGACACAGACATGATACGCGTGGCGATCAACGGCTTTGGCCGGATCGGGCGGACGGTGCTGCGGGCGTGGCTGCAAGGTGACTGGCCAGATGTTCAGATCGTTGCGATCAACGACATCGCCGATGCAGAAACTTGCGCCTATCTGTTTGAATATGACAGTGTTTTCGGGCGCTTGGCGCAACCCATTCTGGCCGAGAACGGCCAATTTCGCGTGGGTGACACTAGCTTGCGCCTGACGCAAAAGGCCGACCTGTCAGAGCTGGACCTGTCCGATATTGACCTTGTCATGGAATGCACGGGCCGCGCCGACCGGACAGAAGTGGCACGTCGGGGTATCCGGGCAGGTGCGCGGCGCGTGCTGATTTCCGGCCCCTCCGACGCAGCAGAAGTCACGGTCGTGCTGGGGGCGAATGACCATGTCATGACGCCTGCGCATGAGCTTATCTCTAACGCGTCCTGTACGACCAATGCACTCGCCCCATTGGCCAAGTTTCTGCACGATCATTGGGGCATTGCCACGGGGTTCATGACCACGGTGCATTGCTACACCGGCAGCCAGCCCACGGTCGACGCGCCGCGCGGCGATCTGGCCCGCTCGCGCGCTGCGGCGCTGTCGATGGTGCCAACCACGACCAGCGCCCAAAAGCTTGTCGAGCGGGTCTTGCCCGAAATGGAAGGGCGTTTGCTGGGCGCAGCGGTGCGGGTGCCGACAGCATCGGTTTCGGCGGTCGATCTTTGCGTGATGCTGGATCGCCGCTCGAGTGTGGCCGAGGTTAACGCTGCGCTGCAACAGGCCGGCGGTGTTATCGGCTGGACAGACAGGCCGCTCGTGTCGACCGATTTGCGTGCCCGCCCGGAAAGCATTGTCATGGCGCTGCCAGAGACACAGCAAACCGACGGCGGGATGCTGCGCGTGTTCGGCTGGTATGACAACGAATGGGGTTTTTCATGCCGCATGCTGGATATGGCCGCGCGGGTCGCGCAATTTGGCTAAGCGAATTTCCTTGCTAGGTGTGTCGCGCCTCTGTATAAAAACGTAGCGACGTTACCTCTATCGACTCTGTTCTCCTTCATCGGCCACAGTGATCTCGATCTTGCACTGACTGAGCCGAGCTGCCGCAATGTCGTGGGCAGTGATATATTTAGGAGACTTCACATGGCCACTGGCACCGTGAAATGGTTCAACGCAACCAAAGGTTTTGGCTTCATTCAACCCGATGGCGGTTCCAAGGATGTGTTCGTGCACATTTCCGCTGTTGAGCGCGCTGGTCTGCGCGGTCTGGATGACGGTCAGAAAGTGACCTTCGACTTGGAAAAAGGCCGCGACGGTCGTGAATCCGCGTCGAACTTGGCACTCGCTTAATTCGATAGCCTAGTTATTAGGCAACTGACATTAGGGCCGCCCAGATAATGGGCGGCTTTTGTTTTGCGGGCTATTCCGTGCATTTCGGCCCCTCCTTGGGTTGGACCCGTTCGGAATAGACCCCATCTTTCCCATATGGATAATTTTGTAAGCAGCCCAGATGCTGGGCAGAGCACCCGTATGGTGCTGGCGACCGATCTTGACGGAACCTTTCTGGGTGGCAGCGCCGCGCATCGTGCAGCACTCTACACATGGCTGCGTAGCCAGCCCGATGTCCGTGTTGTTTTCGTGACCGGGCGCGACCCTGATTTCATCGCGCGGCTGGTCGCCGAGGGTAATGTGCCCGAGCCGGAATTCGTAATCGGTGATGTAGGCACCACAATTGCACGGTTTGATGCTGGCCGCATGCACCCGCTACCCGATCTGGAAGCGTCGATCGCGCAGGCGTGGCACGGGCTGGATGCCGAGATTCGTGCGCGACTTGATTCAGTGACAGGGCTGCGCTTGCAAGATGCGCCCTTTCGTCATCGTCTGTCCTATGAATACAACAGCTCGTTCGACCGTGCCGCTTTGACGGTTTTGGACGGGCTGGCGGTCGATCTCATCGTCTCGCACGGGTGCTTTGTCGATGTGCTGCCCAAAGGTGTCAGCAAGGGACCATCGCTTTTGCGCCTGATCGCCCATCTGGGGCTAGATGCCGAACAGGTGCTGGTGGCGGGCGACACGCTCAATGATCTGTCAATGTTCGAAACCGGGTTGCATGGCGCGCTTGTGGGCGGTTCAGAGCCCGAATTGCTTGCCGCGACCGCGCATTTGCCGAGGGCCCATCGCTGCCGCCTTATCGGCGCGGGCGGGATCATCGAGGCCATCCATGCCCATACCTTGCACCCAACACCACCGGAGTTGCCGCTATGAAATCGGATCTTGTGATCGTCTACCATCGCCAACCTTACGAGGAGGTGATCGAGGACGGTAAGGTGCATTACCGCGAAAACGCCAGCCCCAACGGCATTGTGCCAACCATGAAAGGGTTTCTGGGCAAGGCGGATCGCGGCGCTTGGGTGGCTTGGAAAGAGGCCGAAGACCCTGCCAACCCGGAATTCGAGCGCGTGATCGAAATTTCGGACAGTTTTGGCACTTACTCGGTCAGTCGGCTGCCTTTGACCAAGGCGCAGGTCAAAAGCTTCTACCATGTGACGAGCAAGGAAGCCTTTTGGCCCATCCTGCACGGCTTCAAGGAACGGTACAATTACGACCCGGTCGATTGGCCAACCTTCAGAGCCGTGAACTGGTTGTTTGCAGAGGCCGCCGCCCAGCAGGCCACAGATGGTGCCGTGATCTGGATTCATGACTATAACCTGTGGCTGGTTCCGGGCTATCTGCGCCAACTTAAACCCAATGCCACGATCTGCTTTTTCCACCACACGCCCTTTCCGGGACCGGACATGTTCAACGTGTTGCCGTGGCGCGAAGAGATCATTAACAGCCTGATGACCTGCGACAGCGTGGGCTTTCATATCCCGCGCTATGCGCAGAATTTTGCCGCCGTCGTGCGGTCTATCAAGGGCGCGCGGCTGGTATCAGAGGCGGAAACCCCCAGCACCCTGTCGGCCACTGGCGTCGCTCTGAATGACCGCCGCATGCCGCTGATGCTGGAGCATATGGGGGCCACGACCTGCGTGCATACCAACCCCGTGGGCGTGAATTTCGACTATATCGAAGAATTGGCGAACAAGCCCGAAGTGGCCGCACGTGTGCAGGAAATCCGCGCTGAACTGGGCGACACGAAACTGATCCTGTCGGTGTCGCGCACGGATTACACCAAGGGCAATATCGAACAGTTGGAAGCGTTCGGGCGCTTGTTGGAGCGCCGCAAGGACCTACGCGGTAAGGTGCGGCTGATGTTGGTTTCGGTCGGGGCCAATCGCAACATGACCGCCTATGCCGAGGTGCAGGAAGCAATTGAATCGCTTGTCGGGCGCATTAACGGCACGTTCGGCAGTTTCGACTGGCAACCGGTTACGTTGGTCAGCCAAGCGATTCCTCTGGCACAGCTTGTGGCCTATTACCGAGCCGCCGACATTGCGTCGATCACGCCCTTGGCCGACGGGCTGAACCTTGTGGCGTCAGAATTCTGCGCCGCGCGCGATCTGACCCATCCCGGCGCGCTAATCCTGTCGGAATTCGCGGGCTGTGCGGTGCTACTGGACGGCGCAATCCCCGTAAACCCGTTTTCGCATTCGTCGATGGATTCCGGTCTGGAGCAAGCGCTGGCTATGGGCATGGAAGAGGCCAGCGCGCGCATGGCGGCGCTTCGCCGCTCGGCCCGGACATGGGACATTGCGGCGTGGACCCGTTCCGAGATAGCGCATTTCCGCACGCTTCAGCGCGAACGCCACGGCACGGGCCCGAAAATCGCCCCTGCGCCTGCCGCCTGACGCCGGTTTTATCCGGTTTCGGTCCGGTTTGCCTTGACTTTCATCATGGCGGTATTTGATGAATGGCGAACTCTTTTTCTCGCCCATTCCCTCTGCACTGCGTGCCCTCACGTGCGCGGACCATAAAAAACGGAAAAAACGCCGATGTCTCTTGCCCTGATCGCAGCGCTTCCTTTTCTGGGCGCGCTCCTTCCCGGCCTGATGCTGCGCGCTGGGCGCAATGCCTGCGCCACAGCCACCGGCGCGGTGACATTACTGGCCCTGCTGGGCCTGCTGTCGCACCTGCCCGCCGTACTGCGCGGCGAGGTTGTTCAAGCCCGCTTCGAATGGCTGCCCATGCTGGGGCTGAACGCAAATTTCTTCCTTGACGGTTTGGGTTTTATGTTCGCGGGGCTGATCCTTGGGATCGGCCTGCTGATTATCATCTACGCGCGCTTTTACCTGTATAAAAGCGACCCGATGGACCAGTTCTACACCTATCTGCTGCTGTTCCAAGGCGCGATGGTGGGGATTGTTCTGTCTGACAACATCCTGCTTTTGCTCATTTTCTGGGAGTTGACGTCGCTTTCGTCCTTCCTGCTGATCGGCTATTGGAAGCACCTTCCCGAAGGCCGCCAAGGCGCGCGCATGGCGTTGACCGTGACCGGCATGGGCGGCTTGGCCCTGATCGGGGGGATGCTGATATTGGGCAATATCGCGGGCAGCTACGATCTGACCGTGATCTTGGAAAACCGCGAGGCTATTCAGGAAAGCGACCTTTATGTGCCCGCGCTGCTGCTGATCTTGCTGGGCGCGTTCACCAAATCGGCGCAATTTCCGTTCCATTTCTGGCTGCCGCACGCGATGGCTGCGCCCACCCCTGTCTCGGCCTATCTGCACTCGGCCACGATGGTCAAAGCGGGCCTGTTCCTAATGGCGCGGCTTTGGCCGGTGCTCTCGGGCACGGACCTGTGGTTCTACCTTGTCGCCGGGGCGGGGCTGATCACCATGACGCTGGGCGCTGTCATCGCGCTGTTCAAGGATGACCTGAAAGGGCTGCTGGCGTTTTCAACCGTCAGCCATCTGGGCCTGATTACAATGCTTCTGGGGATGGGCACAGAAATTGCGGCGGTGGTGGCGGTGTTCCACATCATTAACCATGCGACCTTCAAGGCCGCGCTCTTCATGACCGCGGGCATCGTCGACCACGAGGCGAAGACCCGCGACATCAAGCGCCTTGGCGGCTTGCGGTTCCTCATGCCCGTGACCTTTACCATTGGCACGATTGCCGCGTTTTCCATGGCGGGCCTGCCGCCGTTCAACGGGTTCTTGTCCAAGGAAATGATGCTGCACGAGGCTGCGCATACCTCGACCCTGTTCATGGTGATGGCGACCATCGCCGCGACCTTCTCGGTTGCCTATAGCCTGCGCTTCGTGTTCCATGTGTTCTTTGGCCCGAAGCGCGACGACTATCCGGCCAAGCCGCATGATCCGGGCTTCGGGATGTGGGTTGCGCCTGCATTTCTGGCAGTGCTGGTTATTCTGATCGGCCTGTTCCCGAAAACCATGGCGGGCGCTTTGGTTGAAACCGTGTCGAAGGCCGTGACGCAGGCGGATGAGTTGCCCTATTACTCGCTTGCGCTATGGCACGGGGTGAATGCGGCGCTGATCATGTCGATTATCGCGGTCGCTACGGGCGCGGTGCTGCTCTTGCTGCACAAAGGGTTCGACCGCGCTTGGATCGCGGCCCCCCGGCCAGAGGCGAAGGCAATTTTCGACGCTTTGATGGGTGGCATCACGCGGTTCTTCACATGGTTCACCGACCTGCTGCACGACGGGGCCATGTCGCGCTACTTGGCCATTTTCACTGCCGCTTGCGTGGTGATCGTGGCGGGTGCGTTTTTCAGCGCGGATTACTTGCAAGGCGCACGGCCCATGTTGCCCATGACCAATGCTTCGATCATTGGCTTCGTGCTGATCATGGTGCCAACGATTGCCTTGGCATTCCTGCACCGCAACCGCTATCTGTCACTGGTTTTGATGGGGGTTGTCGGGCTGATCTTGTCGGTGGCTTTTGCCTACCTGTCCGCGCCCGACCTTGCTCTGACGCAGTTGTCGGTAGAGGTGGTGACGGTCATCCTGCTGTTGCTGACGCTCTATTTCCTGCCGAAAGAGACACCCAAGGAAAGCAGCCCCGCCCGCCGCACGCGCGATGCGGTGATCGGGGCGGGTGCAGGCCTTGGGATTGGTGCGTTGATGTATGCCTTATTGCGCCGCGAGCCGGACAATATCGGCTGGTATTTCTTGGAAAACTCTTACACCGGCGGCGGTGGCAACAACGTGGTGAACGTGATCCTTGTTGACTTCCGCGGCTTTGACACCTTCGGCGAGATCATCGTGCTGGGCATTGCCGGCATTTCGATCTTCGCCATGGTCGCTGCGCTCATGCGTAGTGCGGGCGGCAAGCGTCTGCGCGAGATGGCGAAAGACCATGTCAAGATCGGCGACCGGCACCCGCTGATGATGGTCGTGGCCACGCGGGCGGTGCTGCCGATTGCGATCGTGGTGGGCGCGTTCATCTTCCTGCGCGGGCACAGCCAGCCGGGTGGCGGGTTCATTGCCGGTCTGGTCGTGGCGGTGGCGGTGCTGATGCAATACATGGCCTCTGGTCTGGAATGGGCGCAATCGCGCCAGCGCTTTGCCTATCATGGAATGATCGCGGTGGGCATTCTGACGGCTGCGGCCACGGGCATTGCAAGCTGGTTCTTCGGCTACCCGTTCCTGAAAAGCACCTTTGGCTATGTCACCATCCCGCCCTTGTCCAAATTCGAACTTGCTTCGGCCATGGCGTTCGATGTGGGCGTGTTCCTGACGGTTCTGGGCGCGGTCATGCTGGCGTTGGCGGAATTGTCGCGCATGGGCGTGGCTGCCGACCCCGATCAGCCGATCAACACCGACCCGATGGATATTGTTACGGATGGCGGCGCGATCCGCTCTGCCACCAAGGATAGCTAAGATCATGGAATTACTGGTAGCAATCATAATCGGGTCTTTGACCGCCGTTGGCACTTACCTGATGCTGCGCCTGCGGACATTTCCGGTCATCGTGGGCTTGTCGCTCCTGGCCTATGCGGTGAACTTCTTCCTGTTCGCCAGCGGGCGGCTGATGTTGAATTCGCCGCCACTTCTGTATGTGGATGGCCCGCATACTGATGCACTGCCGCAAGCCCTGACGCTGACCGCCATCGTGATCGCGTTTGGCATGACCGCGGTGGCGGTCATCATGGCGCTGACCGCCTATCTAAACGGCGGCAGTGACAAGCTGGATATGGAGAATGAGGCCCCAGAGGTCACGCCAGAGGAGCGCGGCCAATGACGCATTTCATGGTATTGCCGCTGATTATCACGGCGGTCATGGCCCCGGCGCTTCTGTTCTTCCGCGGGCAAATCTCCGTCCAGCGTGTCTTGTCCTTGGCGACGACCGTGGTTCTGGTCGGGATCTGCGCCATTCTGATGGTGCAGGCGGCGTCGGGCGAGATTACCGTCTACAAGATGGGCAACTGGGATGCGCCTTTCGGGATTGTGATGGTCATGGACCGGCTTTCGGCGCTGATGATCACGCTGACATCACTGCTGGCCTTGGGCGTGCTGATCTATTCCATCGGCACGAAATGGGACGAACGCGGCGCGCATTTCCATCCGCTCTACCAGTTCCAGCTATTCGGTCTGTTCGGCGCGATGATGACGGGTGACATCTTCAACCTGTTCGTCTTCTTCGAGGTGCTGCTGATTGCAAGCTATGGCCTGATGGTGCATGGCGGCGGGCGTTTGCGGACGCAGGCGGGTGTGCAGTACATTATCTACAACTTGGCAGGCTCGACCCTGTTCGTGTTTTCGCTGGCCACGATCTATGCTGTCTTCGGCACGCTGAATATGGCGGATATGGCCGCGAAAGCCGTGACACTCCCGCCGGAAGATGCCGCACTGGTGCGCACGGCAGGCGCGATGGTGCTGCTGGTCTTTGCCGTGAAAGGCGCGCTGCTTCCGCTGCATTTCTGGCTGCCCAACACCTATACGCACGCGCCTGCGCCTGTTGCCGCGTTGTTCGCGATCATGACCAAGGTGGGCGCCTATGCAGTTTTGCGGGTGTTCACGTTGGTCTTCGGCCCGTCATTGGCGCTGACAGGGACGCTGTTTTCTGACCTGATCATGCCCGCAGCACTTATTACAGCCGTGATCGGCATGGTTGGCGTTATGGCGGGCGGTTCGCTTGCGCGCGTGGCGGCTTTTGCGGCTGTCGGGTCCATGGGCACGTTGTTCATTGCCATTGCCCCCTTCACCGAGGGCGCGACCGTGGCAGCACTTTACTACCTCATCCACTCAACGCTTGCGGCGGGGGCCTTGCTTCTGGTGATTGACATGGTCCAGGCGCGGCGCGGCACCTGCGCGCTGGAGCTGCGCGCGCCGATCGTGCAATCGGGGCTTGTGGCGGCGCTGTTCTTTGCCGCGGCCATCGCCACGACCGGCCTGCCGCCTTTGTCGGGCTTCATTGGCAAACTTTTCGTTCTCGACGCGCTGCGCGATCATCCTTTGGCAGTTTGGGTCTGGGGCGTGGTGCTGATCACGTCGTTGGTGGCCGTTGTTGGCTTTTCGCAAGCCGGGTCGTTGGTGTTTTGGAAGGCCCACGCGGTGAAGGCAGACACAACGCCAGCCGCCCCGCCTATCGGTGTGGCGCTGACGGGTGTGGGTGGGTTGCTGGCGCTGATTGTGCTTATGACCATCGCCGCAGGACCGTTGACCGATTATCTGACCGATACGGCTGCGCAGCTCTACGCGCCAGAGGGCTATATCGGCGCCGTTCTGGGGGCGGAGGAATAAGCCATGCTTAGAAAACTCTTTCCCCATCCGCTTCTGACGCTGGTTCTGACCGCCGTCTGGGTCATGCTGGTCAACGTGCTGACGTTGAACGCGGTGGTCTTTGGCCTGATCCTTGGCACCATCGTGCCGCTGGTGACTGCCGCCTATTGGCCTGACCGCCCAAAGCTGCGCCATCCTCTGAAGATCATAGAATATATCCTACTGGTCTTGTGGGATATTTGCGTGGCCAATGTCCAAGTGGCCCTAATTATCTTGTTCAAGCGCAATGCCGATCTGAAACCGGCGTTCGTGACCGTCCCGCTAGCACTGCGCACCCCCGAAGCGATCACGCTGCTTGCGGGCACCATTACGATGACACCGGGCACCGTGTCTGCCGATCTGTCTGAAGATGGCAGCAGCCTTCTGGTGCATTGCCTGCATGCGCCGGACCCAGCCGGGACGGTGCATGACATCAAATCCCGCTACGAGCGCCGCCTGAAGGAGATTTTCGAATGATCCTGACCTTTGCTTTGGTTTTCGCGGCTGTTTGTTTCGGGCTGGGCTTGCTGATGAACTTGTGGTTCCTGGTGCGCGCCGACAGCGTCGGCGACAAGATCCTCGCGCTGGATACGATGGTGGTGAACATCATCGCGCTGATCGTGATCTACGGCATCGCCTTTGGCACTGGCGTTTTCTTCGAGGCGGCGATGCTGTTTGCCATGATGGGCTTCATCTCGACCGTGGCCTATTGCCGCTACATCCTCCGCGGCAACATCATTGAATAAGGGGCGCTGGCATGATTTTGGAATATGTTATCGCGGCGCTGCTTGTTATTGCAGGTTTTTTTGGTCTGGTCGGGTCATTCGGCCTGCTGAAGCTGCCTGACCAGATGACTCGGCTGCACGCGCCGACCAAGGCGACCACGCTGGGCGTGGGCGGTGTGCTAATCGCATCGATGCTTTATTTTTTCGGCGTCGAGGACTCGCTTAGTTTTCACGAGCTGATGATCACGCTGTTCCTGTTCTTGGCGGCGCCCATCACCGCGTTCTTCATCGCGCGGGTGCAGTTGCGCAACCATGTGGCCGAGCGCGATTTGCCCAAGCCAGAGCGCGCGGGCACGCGCTGGGCCGGGCATCTGGGGCAAGACCGCTCTTCCGATTGATTGGAGCGGCAACCTGCGGCATAGTTCTGGCGGGTGAAGGGTGCGGGCGCGCTTTCGGGCGCGTCAGCAGCCTGTGTTTGTATGGGTGCGCTGGAACGATGCAGCTTGAAGATATGGCGGAGCGTGTGATTGAGACGCTCTGCGCAGAGGGTATTCCTGTGCGCAGTCTGGCGGTATCCTTGGCGCAGATGTGCCCGCAGGCACATATCCTTGATCTAGTGCTGGCAATCGCCACGGGGTGCGACGCGGTAGAGCGTATGTTCGGCACCGATGGCCCCAGTGGCCTTCGCGCGCGAGAAGGATGGCAGATGGCCACGCTGATCGCCACGGATTTGCGCGCGATGCAGGCGCTTGGCTTGCCCGGCGACCGCGCGTGCGACCTTGTGGCCTACTGGGAAAGCCAAGATCCCTATTTCCTGCACCGGGACGCCGCCGAGTGACCGGCCCCGGCCCTCGCAACCTGATTACCGATGTTGCTGGTTTGCGCGTGGGCCATGGGCAGGATGCGCGGCTTGGCAGTGGTGCCACGGTTCTGGTGGGTGACGCGCCTTTCGGCGCGGGCATGCACATCATGGGCGGCGCGCCGGGCACGCGAGAGACTGCATTGCTGGCCCCCGACCGCTTGGTGCAAGAGGTGGATGCGATTGTGCTGTCGGGCGGCTCTGCCTTCGGGTTGGACGCGGCTTCTGGCGTGATGGCGGGGCTTCGCGCCCAAGGACGCGGCTTTTCGGTGGCGGGGCAGCATGTGCCGATTGTGCCTGCCGCAATCCTGTTCGATCTGGCGAATGGCGGGGCGAAGGACTGGGCCGAGACGCCCTATCCGGCCTTGGGGCGC
This sequence comes from uncultured Natronohydrobacter sp., assembly GCA_964401005.1. Taxonomy (GTDB): domain Bacteria; phylum Pseudomonadota; class Alphaproteobacteria; order Rhodobacterales; family Rhodobacteraceae; genus Roseinatronobacter. Next base: position 9,987 of record CAYNWX010000011.1, on the reverse strand, counting down.
GCGGCGCTGGATGCAGCGGCACCGGATTTTGCCTTGGGCAGCCATGGCGCGGGGCTGGGGGCGACCACGGCCAATGTCGCGGGCGGGCTTGGATCTGCGTCTTGGGTGTTGGCTTCCGGCGCAACCGTTGGGGCACTGGTGGCGGCAAACCCAGTGGGCAGTGCGACGGTTGGAGACGGCCCGCATTTCTGGGCGGCACCGTTTGAGTGGCAGGACGAATTTGGCGGGCTTGGCCCTGCTCCGCAAACGGCTTTTGCGCTACCCGCCATGACAAAACTGGCGCGAGAGGCCACGACACTTGCCATAATCGCCACCGATGCCCGCTTGACCCAAGCGCAACTTACGCGGCTGGCAATTGCGGCGCATGACGGCATGGCGCGCGCCATCGTGCCGTCGCACACCCAATTCGACGGCGACATTGTGTTCGCGGTGTCCACGGGCGCGGGGCCAGCGGCCACGGCGCTCGACATGGTCGAACTGGGCCATGCTGCCGCGACCTGCCTTGCCCGCGCCATTGCGCGTGCGGTTTACCTAGCCGACCCGCCCGCGCATTTGACGCAGAAAAGCTGGCGCGCCACCCACCCGGCGCTTGACTAGGCACCGGGCCGGACCGAAAAGCAGGGCATGAATGAACATGTTAAAGGTTTGGCCCTAACCGCGCTCGGTGTGTTGTTCATCGTGCCCGATTCGCTGTTCGTGCGGCTGATAGAGACCACGCCGATCACGATTTCCTTCTGGCGCAATCTTGTTGCCGGGGGACTGATCCTGTCTTTCGTCTTGCTGACGGACGGGCCGCGCGCGGTGACCTCGCTGCGCCAGACTGGCCGCGCCGGGCTGGCCTATGTCGTGCTGTTCGGCATTGCGTCCATCAGCTTTGTCATGGCCGTGGCGCATACCAGCGTGGCGAATGTGGTCTTCATCCTTGCCGCCATGCCGGTCTTTGCCGCGCTTTTCAGCCGCGTTTTTCTGGGCGAAGCGCTCTCTACCCGCATGGTGCTGACCATGATGGGCGTCTTCGTGGGGCTGGGTATTATCCTGCGCGGCTCGCACGAGACGGCAGGCGCGCATTGGACGGGCGATCTGATGGCGCTGGTGGTTGCAGCCTGTTTTGCCGCAGCTCTGACTGCCGTGCGCAGCTTGCGCGCGCGCTCTATGTTGCCAGCGGTTCCGGTATCGCTCATCTGCACGGCGCTGCTGATGGCACCCTTTGCCGATATTGCCGGATCATTCCCGTCGCAATGGCCGCTTCTGTTGGGACATGGCGTCTTCATTGCGGTTGCAGCTTCGCTGATGACGTTGGGGCCGCGCTACATCAGTTCCGCCGAGGTGTCGCTGCTGATCTTGCTGGAATCGGTGCTGGCGCCGATCCTTGTCTGGGCCACCTTGGGTGAAGACCCTGGCGTCTGGACGTTGATCGGCGGTGCGGTGGTGCTGGCGGTTTTGTTGGTGTCGAACCTGTGGGTGCTGATGCGTTACCGGCGCGCTCAATCCTCCAGCAGGTAATCTTCCCAATCATCCAGCGGCACGGTGCTTTCCGACACGGTGCGGTCATGCATCGACACGCCCGCTTGCCGCACCGAATTCGGATCGCCCGTGATCAGCGGGTGCCAGAGCGGCAGTTGATAGCCTTCATGCAGTAGCCGGTAGGCGCAGGTTTCGGGCATCCAATAGGCAATGTCGGGCAGCGTTGACGGCGTCAGTACCACGCATTCAGGCACAAGCGTTTTGCGGTTTTCGTAGCTGGCGCAGCGACATGTGCTGTCATCGAACAGGCGGCAGGCGACGCGGGTGAAGATCAATTCATCCGTGTCGATATCTTCCAGCTTGTTCAGGCAGCAGCGCCCGCAGCCATCGCAAAGCGCCTCCCATTCAGGGGCGGTCATCTGGGATAGGGGCACTTTGTGCCAGAATTCGGGGCGTAGGGTCATACGGCGTTCCATAATCTGCTTTGACCGCACGGGACAGCCCCTATTGCCGCGTTTGTTGCGCGCGCCGGGGTTTGAGTATTTGGGGCAAGATGAAGTGAAACGCGTCTACGCCGCCAGCATCTGGCGGCGCAACTGCACGCCATGCAGCGCTTCGTTGAGCGACACATCCTCCATTCGCAAGGTGGTGCCAGCGGGAATGTCGCGGGTAAGCGTGACGCCGTGCGCAAGGCCGATGGGCAGAAGCGCCCCGGCACGGCTGGCTTGTGCCGAGGTGGCGCGGGCATAGACGGTCCAGCCGCCTTCGCCGTCCAACACCTCGCCCGCGCGCAGGTCGCGCTTGGCCACGGCCACCGCATCGCCCCGCCAGTCGCGGGTCTGGCCCGTGGGTTCCCCCCGCAGCGCGACCGACAGGACAGAGACCGACAGCTCAAGCCCGATCAGGTGGAAGGGTTTATACATTGCCGCGTAGCGCCCGGTTGTGTCGGTCGGCAGGCCGTATTGCTTGAAACAGGCGGCGGCATAGTCATTGGGCGCTTTGAGCACGACATAGACGCCCCAGCGCAAATCGCGGAACACCGGCCGCCCGTCGCGTTCCAAGGAAGAGACCACCTCGACCATCCCATCGCGGGCAAGCTGCCCGCCCACGCTTTCGGGGCGCAGCACATGCGCCAGATCATCGACCCCGCAGGGAGGAAAGCCCAAGCCCGCCTCTGGAACGTCCAAGCCGCAGGCATTGGCCATGGCGGCGGCTTCAATGGCGGATTTGGTGCCGTCCAGAAAAGAGTTGAACATCTGCGGGTTCATGCCCGCCGCTTTGGCAGCCTCGGGCGTCAGGCCGTAATGCGACCAGACATCATCGGGCGTGACATGGTGGTAGGCCGGCAGATACTTGGTGCCCTTGCCCGCGGCAGCGACCTGAAACCCGGTGGCGCGCGCCCAATCGACCATTTCCGACACAAGCGCGGGCTGGTCGCCATAGGCCATGGAATAGACCACGCCTGCTTCACCGGCGCGCTTGGCCAGTTCCGCGCCTGCCAAAACATCGGCTTCGACATTGACCATGATGATGTGGCGGCCCGTGTCGATTGCCGCCAGCGCGTGGGTGATCCCGGCTTCGGGGTGGCCCGTAGCTTCGATCACGACATCGACCTCGGCGCGGGCGGCAATCAGCCCGTTGTCGGTGAAGCGAGTGGCATTGACACGCACGTCGTCCCAGCCAACGTTGCGACAGGCGGCGCGGGCGCGGTCGGGGTCCAGATCGGCGATGACCGCAACCTCCAGTCCCGCGACAGTCGGCACTTGGGCCAGAAACATAGACCCGAATTTGCCAGCACCGATCAGGGCCACGCGGATGGGGCGGTCGCGCTCTGCGGCCAGTCGTGCAAGATTCATGGCTTGTCCTTTCGCAGGGCGGGCAGGCCCACGCCAGTGCTGTCAAAGCCGCCATCGGCGGCCAGAATCTGCCCTGTGATATAGCTGGCGCGGTCGGATGCAAGAAAAGTGATCGCGGCGGCGATTTCGGCTTCGGACCCGTAGCGATTGAGCGGGATCGCGTCGTGATAGGCGTCGATAATCTCTTGGCTGTGCACGGCCATCGCCAGCTTGGTACGCACCGGGCCGGGGCAAACGCAATTTGCGCGGATGCCGTATTCGCCCAGTTCGGCGGCCTGTTGCTTGGTCAATTGGATGACCGCAGCTTTGGACGTGCCATAGGCCACCCGCAAGGTGGATGCGCGCAGGCCAGAGATGGAGGCGATATTCACTATGCTGCCCTTGCTGGCTTTCAGAAGCGGCAAAGCGGCCTGAGAGCACAAGAAAGGACCGTCCAGATTGGTGGCCATAACAACGCGCCATAGGGCGAAATCGCAGCCCTCTATTGGACCGAAATGCGCGACACCTGCATTGTTCACAAGGCAATCCAGCCGGTCGAGTGCCGAGAACGCCGCTGTTACTGCGTTGGGGTCCGAGATGTCGCAGATCACGCCAGACGCGCCCGGCACCAGAGCCACGGCGCTTGCCAATTCGTCGTGGTCGCGGTCCAACAGGACAACGCGCCAGCCCTGTGCCGCGAAATCCTGCGCTGTGGCCAGCCCGATGCCGCGCGCGGCCCCCGTGACCAGCGCCACTTTTTGGTCTGCCATACGTCCCTCCCCTTGCCTATGGCGCGAGTTTTGCCATCGAATTTGTGAAAGACAAGCACTTGCCGGGCCGTTAGGCTTGGGCTCAAGCAGGAAGTGGAGTTTTTTATGCGCTTAATCAAAGCCGTGTTCGTAGCCATTCTGGGCCTTGTGCTGTTGCTGGGGGTAGCAATTTTTCTTGTCCCGACAGAACGGCTGGCAAACCTTGCCGCGCAACAGTTCGAGGCGGCGACCGGTCGGCCTCTGACCATTGGCGGCGAAGTCGGGCTGAGCGTGTTCCCGGTTCTGGGCGCGCGCGCGCAAGACATTACCATCGGAAACCCCGCTTGGGCGGGCGAAGGTGCGCTTTTGCAAGCTGCCGAGATGGATATTGGCGTTGACCTTGTGTCGCTGTTTTCTGGCACCGTTGCGGTGCAGCGGGTCGTGCTGCAATCCCCGGTCGTCACGTTGCGGCGTGCGGCGGATGGGCGCGCGACATGGGAGTTTGGCGCGCCCGGCGGCGCGGCGGCAGAGAGCGCTCCACAGGGCGCTCCAGAGGGCGCAGCGGCTGGCGCGCTGCGCGACTTGTCATTGGCAGAGGCGCGGATCGTCGATGGTACCCTGCGCTATGTGGATGAAACCACTGATATGTCGCTAGAGGTGGCGGGGCTGGAGGCCACGCTCAACATGCCTGCGATGGATGGCCCGCTTGTGCTGGATGCGCAGGCGCGGCTGAATGGTCAGCCTGTGGCCGTAGCCTTGCGGGCGGGCAATGCGGCGGTGCTGATGGGCGGTAGCTTGACCACCATCGCCTTGACCGCCGAAATCGCCGGGGCAGAGGCCAGTTTCGAAGGGCGCGCGGCCCTGAGCGATCTGGTTCTCGAAGGCCGTGCGCAAGGCACGCTGCCCGCGCTGGCACCGGTTCTGGCAGCCTTGGGCCAATCCGGGGGCGATTTGCCTGCTACGTATCGCCCGGTATCTGTTGACGCGCAGATCACCCGCACCGCGAACGGGCAGGTTTTCTTGCGCGAGGTTGCGGCCCGCGCGGGCGATCTACAGGCCAGCGGGGCGGCTGATATTACGCTGGGCGGGGCGCGCCCTGTGGTGAATGCGCAGGTGTCCATCCCCATGGTCGATATGCGCGGCATGGGCAGCGAGGCGGGCAGCGCCGGTGCAGAGACCGCGCAAGGCTGGTCGCGCGACCCGATTGATGCTTCTGCCCTTGGGACGGTTGACGGTGAAATTGCCCTGAACATGGACGAATTGCTCAGCGATAGCGGCACATTCGGCCCGATCCGTTTGCGAACCACGATCGAGAATGCCCGCGCCGTAACCCAGATTCGCGAAGCGCGCGTCTTTGGCGGCAATGTGACTGGGTCATTCGTGGCCAATAATCGCAGCGGCCTGTCGGTCCGGGCAGATATCCAAGCGAATGGGATCAGCTTGTTGCAAGCGCTGCGCGATACGGCAGGCTTCGAGCGCCTGAACGGCACCGCGCAGGCCCAGATCGACCTGCTTGGGTCCGGCAATAACCTGCATGCAATCATGAACAGTTTGCAGGGCCAAGGCGCGATCGCGTTTTCACAAGGCGAGATTCTTGGTCTCGACCTGGCGGGCATGTTGCGCAATCTGGACCTTGGGTATGTGGGCGAAGGGTCCAGCACCATTTACGAAAGCATCACCGGAAGTTTCACGATGGCTGGCGGGGTGCTCAGCAACGACGACCTGCAACTCGTCTCTCCCAGGGTGCAGGTCGAGGGGCGCGGGCAGGTCGGCGTTGGCGCGCAGACCTTGGACTATCGCATTGTCCCGTCTGCCTTGCGCGATGCCGATGGGAACGCCCTGCGCGTGCCATTGATCGTGACAGGCCCATGGAGCGCGCCGCGTTTTCGCTTGGACATGGAAGCCTTAGCGCGCGAGCGTTTGGAAGAAGAACGCGAACGGCTGGAAGCCTTGGCCCGAGAAGAGGCGCAGCGCTTGGAAGATCAAGCCCGCGCCGAGGCGGAAGCCCGCATTCAAAGCGAGTTGGGCGTGGAGCGCCAAGAAGGCGAATCGTTGGAAGACACGGTTCGGCGCGGGGTCGAGCAGCGGATTGGCGAGGAGCTAAACCAAGGCTTGCGCGGATTGTTCGGCGGCAATTAAGGGTGACACGCGCGCCAAAAGAAAACGGCCCGCAACGCGGGCCGCTCGTTTGGATATGGCATAAGTTTCAGGCGTGTGACAGGCGTTCGATTTCTTCTTTCAGCCGCAGCTTTTGCTTTTTCAGGCTGGCAATCTCTAGATCGCTGCTTCCGGGGCTTCGTTGGATCATGTCGACCTTTTCAGAGAGATGCGCGTGTTTCTCGCGGAGCGCTGCAAGGTGCGAGTTTAGTGACATTCGGGTGTCCTCCTTCTCTGATTGCGACAGTTTGATTGCACCACAGGTCGAGACACCTGTCACCAAAAATCGGAGAGAGGACGCGTGCTTTGCGCTGATTCATGCCGGGATGGTTTCCGCGTAGTTTACACAGTGACCGCGTCTGCCTGTTGTGTGCCCACATCGAAAACCCGTTTGTAACGCGCGATTTCTGTGTCTGGCCCCATCGCCTTGTTCGGATTGTCTGACAGTTTGACTGTGGGCCGCCCATCGGCGCTAATGGCCTTGCACACCAAGCTGAACGGGGCCAGCCCGTCGCCCTCTGCCAAGCCACGGAAATCATTGGTCAGCAGCGTGCCCCAGCCAAAGCTGACCTTCACCCGGCCTGCGAATTGATGATGCAGCGCTTCAATCCGGTCTACATCCAGCCCGTCAGAGAAGATGACAAGTTTTTCGCGCGGGTCTTGCCCGTGGGCCTGCCACCAACGGATCGCGGCTTCGGCCCCGGCTTCGGGCGTGCCCGAATCAATCCGGATGCCGGTCCACTCCGCTAGCCAGTCGGGTGCGCGGTCCAGAAAGCCTTGGGTGCCGTAGGTGTCGGGCAGGATAATGCGCAAGTTGCCCGAATGCTCGGCCTGCCAATCGGCCAGCACGCGGTAGGGGGCTTGGGCCAGCGCCGCGTCATCGGGGGCCAACGCCGCGTAGACCATGGGCAATTCGTGGGCGTTGGTGCCAATGGCCTCGACCTCTCGGCGCATAGCGATCAGGCAGTTCGAGGTGCCGATGAACCGCGCGCCCAACCCTTCTTGCATGGCCTGCACGCACCAGTCTTGCCACAAAAAGCTGTGCCGGCGCCGTGTGCCGAAATCGGCAATACGCAACCCCTCCAGCGCTTGCAGACGTTCGATCTTTTCCCAAACGCGCGTCATTGCACGGGCATAGAGCACCTGCAATTCGAACCGTTTCATCTGCCCCAGAACGGCGCGCGAGCGCAGTTCCATCAGCACGGCAAGCGCAGGGATTTCCCACAGCATGGCTTCGGGCCATGACCCCTCGAAGGTTAGCTCATACTGGTCGCCTACCCGGTCCAGTTGGTAGGGCGGCAGTTGAAAGCCCTCGAACCACTCCATGAAGTCGGGGCGGAACATCTGGCGTTTGCCGTAAAAGGTGTTGCCGCGCAGGAAGGTGGATTCGCCGCGCGACAGGCGCAGCGTGCGAATATGGTCCAATTGTTCGCGCAATTCGCCTTCGTCGATCAGCTTGGCCAGCGGCACTTCGGTTGCGCGGTTGATCAAGCTGAAGGTCACGCGCGTGTCGGGGCGGTTGGTAAACACCGATTGGCACATCAGCAATTTGTAGAAATCGGTGTCGATCAGGGACCGAACAATCGGGTCCAGCTTCCAGCGGTGGTTATAGACGCGGGTGGCGATATCCATCGGTCAGACCAAATTGACGCCAGCGGCGCGCATCTGCTCGGCGGCCTTGGCCATTGACCCGTTCAGGTCAATCCCCCGGCACAGGCTGGTCAGCACCCGCACCTTGAAGCCTAGCTTTGCGGCATCCATAGCTGACCACGCCACGCAGAAATCGGTGGCCAGCCCGACGAATTCCAACTCTGTCAGCCCACGGGTGCGCAAGTAGCCCTCTAGCCCCGTGGGGGTTTTCTGGTCATTCTCGAAAAACGCGGAATAGCTGTCGATCTGGCGGCGGAAACCTTTGCGGATGATCAGGTCGGCGCGGTCGGTTTCCAGACCCGCATGAAACGCCGCGCCGTGTGACCCTTGCACGCAATGATCGGGCCACAGCACTTGCGGGCCATAGGGCATGTCAACCAGCGTCATAGGCGCTTTGCCCGCGTGCTGGCTGGCGAAAGAGCTATGGTCGGCCGGGTGCCAGTCTTGCGTCAGGATCACGGCCTCGGCTTCTGCCATGCGGGCATTCACGCCCGGCACGATCTGGTCGCCTTCGGCTACGGCCAAGGCACCGCCGGGGCAGAAATCGTTTTGCAGGTCGATGACGATCAGGGCATGGGGCATGGCAGCACTCCTTTTGGCATAGGGCTAAGGGGCGGGCGCGCGCGCGTCAATGGCGCCGATCTTGCGCGACAGCGCGGCACGCAGTAAAGCGCGGTCATGTATATTGTCGCCGCACTTTATCATTTCACCCGTTTCGAAGACCCTGCTGCGCTAAAAGGGCCGCTGGCCGCTTTGTGCTGCACCAACGGCGTGAAAGGGTCTTTGCTGCTGGCCCAAGAGGGGATTAACGGCACGATTGCGGGCACCCGCGGAGGGATTCACGCGGTGCTGGCGCATATCCGGGCGCTGCCCGGTTGCGGCGATCTGGACTGGAAAGAAAGCCACGCGCCCGACATGCCCTTTGGCCGCATGAAAGTGCGCCTGAAACGCGAGATCGTGACCATGGGTCAGCCCGATGTCGACCCGCGCGCGGGCACCGGGCATTATGTGGCTCCGGCGGAATGGAACGAACTGATCAGCTCGCCCGACGTGGCCGTGATCGACACGCGCAACGATTACGAGGTGGCCATCGGCACGTTCGAGGGCGCGATTGACCCCGGCACCAAGGCGTTCGGGGAATTCCCGCAATGGTGGGAGGAAAATCGCCACCGCTTTCACAACAAGCGCATTGCCATGTTCTGTACGGGCGGCATTCGGTGCGAGAAATCGACCAATTACCTGTTGGGGCAGGGGGTTCAGGAGGTCTACCACCTGAAAGGCGGCATTCTGAAATACCTTGAAGAGGTGCCGCCAGAGGAAAGCCTGTGGCATGGCGCATGCTTTGTGTTCGATCAGCGCGTGTCGGTGGAACATGGGCTGAAGCCCGGCCCGCATATCATGTGCCATGCCTGCCGTCGTCCGCTTTGGCCCGAAGACACCAAGCGCCCGGGCTACGAAGAGGGCGTGCAATGCCACAATTGCGTCGATGAATTTAGCGCCGAGCGGCGCGAAGGTTTCCGCGAACGGCAGCGCCAGATTGCCTTGGCCGCAAAGCGCGGCGACTTGCACCTGGGGCGTTGAGCCGCTGATGCGGCGTGTTATCGATAACATTGGTAAGATTCTTTGTTCACTCCGGTAGCGGGCTGTGCTCTAAGATCGCGCACGGGCGGTGGAGTGCTCGACATATAAACTCGGGAGGAGTAAGAATGGATCGTCGTTCTTTTCTGAAAACATCTGCGCTGGGTGGCACGGCTGCCGCAGCATCGACCTTAGCCGCGCCCGCCGTGGCGCAGGGCAATATCACTTGGCGCATGGTTACAACCTGGCCACGCAATTTCCCCGGTCTGGGCACGGGCGCGCAGCGCGTCGCCGACCGCATTACCGCCGCATCCGATGGCGCATTGACCGTCGAAGTGTTCGCCGCTGGTGAAATGGTCCCAGCGCTGCAATCGCTGGATGCAGTCATCGACGGCTCTGCCGAAATGAGCCATGGCGCAGCCTATTACTGGCAGAACAAATCTGTCGGCCTGTCGTTCTTCACAGGCGTGCCCTTCGGCATGACCAGCCGCGAATTGGCGGCATGGGTGCGCTATGGCGGTGGCCAAGAACTGTGGGACGAGGTCTATGACCAG
>CAYNWX010000010.1:0-3489 GCA_964401005.1 uncultured Natronohydrobacter sp. | reverse complement strand
GGTCTATGACCTGCCCCTGAACGAGGTGGTGTTCGATTTCTACGACCGTCTGAAATCCATCACCAAAGGCTATGCGTCGTTCGACTATGAGATCACGGGCTACCGCGAGGATAACCTCGTGAAAATGCAGATCCTTGTGAATGACGAACCGGTCGATGCGCTGTCGATGATGGTCCACCGCGACCGCGCCGAGGGGCGGGGCCGGGTGATGTGCGAAAAGCTGAAAGAGCTGATCCCCCGCCACATGTTCAAAATCCCGATTCAAGCGGCGATTGGCGGCAAGGTGATCGCGCGCGAGACTTTGGCGGCTTTGCGCAAGGACGTGACGGCGAAATGCTACGGCGGCGACGTCTCGCGCAAGCGGAAGTTGTTGGACAAGCAGAAAGCGGGTAAGAAGAAGATGCGCCAGTTCGGGAAGGTGGAGATCCCGCAGCAAGCGTTTATTAGCGCGTTGAAGATGGATGGGTGATTTTTAAATGGAGCACATTAATGACGACCAAAGATACGAAAACAGAGAAGAAGCCTCGCAAACGTAAAATCACTAACTTTCCAACAATTGAATTTTCTGACGCAAAGTCTTTTGCGGAGAGACTTTTTAAAGTGGGAGGTGGTCAGCCAGTACGTAGGCTAACCCTTTTTGACGAAATTGGTAAATCTCCTGAGTCAAGCCAAAGTCGTGCTCTTATTACTGCAGCAAATCGTTACGGGCTAACTAAGGGTGGGACACAAGCAGAGTCTATTTCCCTCACCGAAATTGGCCGGAAGGTGGCTGACGAGAGCTTTTCCAAGAGGGAACAAACGAAGGCTCTAGCAGAAGCAGCCATCATTTCGATCGAACCATTTAAAGGCCTTTATGAGAAATTTCAAGGCAATAAACTGCCCTCTCGGGCTGTCTTGTCGGACACTGTAGTAGATTTTAATGTTGATGAAGAAAACGCTAAACAGGCAGTTGATATATTCGTCGTAAACCTCGAAACTGTGGGCCTACTTCAAACGCTGTCCGGCGCTGAGCGGATCATCTCAATAGAGCATTTGCTTGACCAACTTCCGAGCACCAACCAACCCACACCCAGCCTAACTTCCGACCATAGCTCGCAGCCTCAGAAACCGCTAATCACAGGCAATGATGCTGAATATGAAACAACAGCATTTTATATTACCCCAATCGGTAGCGAAGAGAGTTTGCAACGAAAGCACTCTGACTTGTTTTTGGCAAGCTTGGTGGAGCCAGCCCTCGAAGAATTCGGACTGCGCGTTGTCAGAGCTGATCAAATTGATAAGCCCGGAGTTATTACAAGACAAGTAATGGAATATCTTGTCAGATCACGGTTGGTTATTGCTGACTTATCATTCGGCAACCCAAATGTTTTTTATGAACTAGCTATTCGCCATATGGTGCAGAAACCTGTTGTTCAGCTAATTCAAAAGTCTGATCGGATACCTTTCGATGTAAATCAACTAAGGACGATTGTAATTGATAAACCAGATATATTTACCTTCACTCCGCGACTTCAGACTTATCGTTCAGAGATCGCAAATCTTGTCAGGCGCGCCCTCGATGATCCAAACAGCGTCGACAGCCCAGTTAATTGGTATTTTTCAGAACAACCCTAGCCTCAAGATCAAATACTAGTTCATCGCGGTGAGGGCGGGACTTAAAGTGTTTAACCTCGCCCAATTACCCCGCCTCCGCCCGTTCCGCCAAATCCAGCCATTCCTCTTCCGCCGCCGCCAGCGCCTCTTGGCGTTGCGTCAACGCCTCGGTCGCTTTGCGAAATTTCACCGGCTCGCGGGTGAACAGCTCGGCATCCGACAACAATTCTTCCAGCTTGGCGATCTCGGCCTCCAGCCGGGCAATCTCTGCGGGCAGTTTCTCCAGCCGGTGCGCTTCGGTAAAGGATAATGCCTTGGGCTTGGCGGATTTCGCCTCTTTCACCGGCTTGGCCTGTGCCTTGGGCATGGGCGCGGTAGCGGGGGCCGCCGTCTCGGAGCGTTGCGCCAGGTAATCTGACCAGCCACCGGCATAGGCCGTCACATGCCCCTCCCCTTCGAAGACCAAAGTGGTGGTGGCGATCCGGTCGATGAAATCGCGGTCGTGGCTGACCAGCAGCACCGTGCCGTCAAAGCTGCCCAGCAGGTCTTGCAGCAGGTCCAGCGTTTCCACGTCCAGATCGTTGGTCGGTTCGTCCAGCACCAGCAGATTCGCCGGTTGCGCCATGATCCGCGCCAGCAACAGCCGCGCCTTCTCGCCGCCCGAGAGCGACCGCACCGGCGCGCGAGCCTGAGATTCGTCGAACAGGAATTCCTTGAGATACCCCACCACATGCCGGGGCGTGCCGCGCACCATGACCTGATCGGCCTGCCCCGACACCGCCATCAGCGGGTCGCCCGTCAGGTTCTCCCATAGCGAGGAATTGGGGTCGAGCTGCGCGCGGGTCTGGTCGAACACCGCCGTTTGCAGATTGGTGCCCAGCCGGATGCGGCCTTCGTCGGCCTCTTCCTCCCCGGTCATAAGGCGCAGAAGCGTGGTTTTGCCCACGCCATTGGGGCCGATCATGGCCACGCATTCGCCCCGCATGACCCGCAGCGAGAAGTCTTGCAGGATGGGGCGATCGCCATAGGATTTCGAGACATTCTCCAGTTCCGCCACCAGCTTGCCCGACGGGGCGGCACTGTCAAACGCCATCGCCGCCGTGCCCTGCCGCTTGATCTGGCCCGCGCGTTCGGCGCGCAATTCGGCCAGCGCGCGCACGCGACCTTGGTTGCGCTTGCGCCGTGCCGAGATGCCCTCGACCGCCCAGCGCGCTTCCGCCTTGATCTTGCGGTTCAGCTTGTGGCGGGCATCGTCTTCATCCGCCCAGATCTTGTCGCGCCACTCCTCGAACCCGTCAAAGCCTGCTTCGCGGCGGCGCACTTGGCCCCGGTCCACCCAAAGGGTTGCGCGGGTCAGCGCGCGCAGAAAGGCGCGGTCGTGGCTGATGAGGACAAAGGCCGCGCGGGTGTCGCGCAGGCGCTCTTCCAGCCAGTGGATGGCGGTAATGTCCAGATGGTTCGTCGGCTCGTCCAGCAGCATAAGGTCGGGCGCTTCGGCCAAAAGCCGCGCGAGCGCCGCGCGCCGGCGTTCCCCGCCAGAGGCGCGCGTGGGGTCCAGTTCGGGGTCGAATTCCAGCCCTTCGGCGGCAATATCCACGCGCCATTGTTCCGATACATCAAGGTTTTGCATGGCGTAGTCGCCCAAGGTCGCAAACCCCGCGAAATCCGGGTCTTGTTCCATATACCCCACCGACATGCCCGGCGGCAGGGTGCGGGTGCCTGCATCTGGTTCGACCAGCCCCGCCATGATCTTCATCAGCGTGGATTTGCCCGACCCGTTGCGCCCCACTAGCGCCACGCGGTCGCCGGGTTGCACGTTCATATCCAGCCCTTCCAAAAGCGGGCTGCCGCCAAAGCCAAGGCCGATTCCAGAGAGTTGTAACAGAGGTGCTTGTG
>CAYNWX010000009.1:0-2384 GCA_964401005.1 uncultured Natronohydrobacter sp. | reverse complement strand
TCTCAAAGCCTGCTTGAACCGCCTGATGTTGTGGCAATTCCAGAAATCGTCACAAGTGAATTCAATTACTTGGCGGATTTGCTGTTGAACTTGGGGGGCAATGCCATCGCCGCCCAAAACTTCGTCTAGGCGCAGAATGCGCTGCCGTGCCAAGATCGCGCCTTTGAATACCCAGTAAAGTGAGCCACCTGCGAGCAAGTCTTCAGCTCGTTTAGGCCACATGCGGGTTATATGGCGCGGCAAACCATCCGGGCCCTTGGCACGCGGATTGCGTTGCCAATCCAACAGGTCTTCAACCGTTTCGGCCCCGACACAAAGCTTGATAAGATGCAGGGTCCCCATGACGCCTATTTAACCTGTCCAACACGGCAGGCAAGCGCGAACAGCGTGAATAGCCCTGATCGAATAGCCCCAACACGACTTGGGCGCTACGTGCCGCGATCACGCAACCAGCACAGCCGTTCGCAAGGCCCTCAGCACTGGTGGGAATAGGTGAAGACCAACACATCGGTCGCGTAATCGCCCGTCCATTGGCAATTGCGATGCACTTCGCGCGTGCCGCGCATGCTGACTTCGCGCTGGTTGGAGGCAACCGGCCCTTCGACCCAGTATTCCAAGGGCGCACAACCCGGCGAAAAGACCGAAGCCCAGCCCGAATACAAATTTCCGTTCTTGTTGCCATTGAACAAAAGCGTTCCGCGGCGCACGCCTACACTGCGCAGGCCAGCCCTTGGTTCCTCTTAGTAAAAGGCGCGCTGCGTGCCTCTGTCGGCCAAGCGCATGAGCGAGCCATTGTGCCACCAGCAACTATCGGCAGCCGCCGCCCCTGCTGACAAAAGTCCCAACATGAAAAGAAAGAAAAAGCGCATTCGTGCCCCCGTAAGCGTATAAATGCAAGGCACGCGAAACTGCACGCCCGAGGGTAGTCTAGCACAGCGACGAGCAAACCCTGTTGCAAAACGCAATCATGCCCTGTTGACCGACTGCGCCAGCCAATGATGCCCGACATAGGATTACGTTGACCCCTGCGATACAGCGGCCTATTTTGTCGATTCCCCAGACAGACCCCCAAAGGATGCCCCTATGAGCCGTTTTTCCGCCCCGATTGCCGAACAGATCTGGGACATGAAATACCGCCTGAAAGCGGCCGATGGCGCGGTTCAGGACCAAACTGTTGAAGACACGTGGCGCCGTATCGCTCGCGCGCTGGCGCAGGCAGAAAGCGATCCCGCTGCGTGGGAGGACCGATTCTATACCGCGCTGGAGGATTTCAAATTCCTGCCCGCAGGCCGCATTACGGCAGGCGCAGGAACGGGGCGCAGCGTCACTCTGTTCAACTGTTTCGTCATGGGCACGATTCCCGACAGTATGGGCGGCATTTTCGACATGCTGAGAGAGGCCGCGCTGACCATGCAGCAGGGTGGCGGCATCGGGTATGATTTCAGCACCATTCGCCCCAAGGGTGCTGCGGTGCATGGCGTGGCTGCCGATGCGTCGGGTCCGCTGTCCTTCATGGATGTGTGGGATGCAATGTGCCGCACCATCATGTCGGCAGGCAGCCGTCGCGGGGCAATGATGGCGACCATGCGTTGCGACCACCCAGACATCGAAGATTTCATCACCGCCAAGCAAGACGCAGCCCGCCTGCGCATGTTCAACTTGTCGGTTCTGGTGACGGATCCATTTATGGACGCGGTCAAGGCCGATGCCGCGTGGGATTTGGTCTTTGACGGGCGGGTCTACCGCACGGTGCAGGCGCGGGACCTTTGGAACCGGATCATGCGGGCGACCTATGACTATGCCGAACCGGGTGTCATCTTCATAGACCGCATCAATACGGCCAACAACCTTGCCTATGTTGAGACGATTGCCGCCACCAACCCTTGCGGCGAGCAACCCCTTCCCCCTTATGGCGCCTGCCTGCTCGGGTCGATCAACCTTGCACGGCTGGTGCGCGACCCGTTCACCGATGCGGCAAGCTTGGACATGACCGCGCTAAACGATCTGGTCCGCGTGGCCGTGCGGATGATGGACAACGTGGTCAATGTGTCCCGCTTCCCGTTGGACGCTCAGGCGCAGGAAGCGCAAGCCAAACGGCGGATCGGGCTGGGCGTAACGGGCCTTGCCGATGCGTTGGTGCTGACCGGGCTGCGCTATGGCTCGGACGAGGCCGTTGCGGTCACAGATAACTGGATGCGCGCTGTAGCGCGTGCCGCCTATCTGGCCAGCGTCGATTTGGCGCGCGAAAAGGGCGCCTTCCCGCTTTACGACCGCGACGCCTTTCTGGCATCCGGCACCATGCAGGCGATGGACGAAGACGTGCGCGCGGCTGTGGCGGAGCACGGCATCCGCAATGCCCTGCTAACCTCGATCGCGCCCACGGG
>CAYNWX010000008.1:0-7916 GCA_964401005.1 uncultured Natronohydrobacter sp. | reverse complement strand
CGCCCGATAGCGGATCGCGGGCATAGACCGGGTTCAGCGCGCGATACAGAAGGCCCCTGTGGCGCATCGCACGTCAGGCGTGCAGGCCGGCATCGACGGCGTCGATGTAATCCATCACATCGGCGGCCTTACCGTCGCGCACCAGTTGCATCGCCGTCAGCCCTGCAAAACCTGCCAGGGGTTCCGAGCGATACCATGCATAGGCGATGAGGGCCGAGCCAAAGCGCGGCTCCACCCGGTTGAGGACCTCGACCATCTCGCGCAGGCGCTTTTGGGTCTTGGGGGCGTGGACACGGTCGGCGCGCATCAGCGCGTCGCGGCCAAGGCCGACGGTGCGTGCGATCTCGTCCTTGGTGGTACGCAAGGCGGCGGCAATACGGTTAGGGGCGAACAGGCCTGCTTCGGTGAATGTGTCGAGCTGCATGGTGCTTCCACTTCGTTTGACCGAATATAGCGTCATTACATGTGGCAATCAAGGCGGCCTCGCAGTGTGCTCCTCTGAAGTCGGCCTGTGCCTTCAGCCGGCAGTGATGTTGCCGCGCACAGGCAACATGTCTTGCAACCCATTCGCGCAAAGGTATCAATGGTTTGACACCCTAGTGAAGTGGCCTCGCGCGGATAAGCTATCTTGCCCCTTGACCCCGCAAAGTTCCTCTCGACCTGCGTCTCTATTGATCTGGAGGTTGATCCTAGGTCTGCGCGGCTTTTTGCTTTTGCAGCGGTGCGGGGTGAGAAGGTGGTGGTTCACAAAGGCATTGCGCTGGAGCCTGCGCTGGACCGGCTGGAGGCACTTTGTGACGGCGCGACCCATCTCGTGGGCCACAACATCCTGCGCCATGACCTGCCGCATCTGGTGGCCAACAGGGCGCGGCTGGCGGGGTTGGGGGCGGAGGCGATCGACACGCTCTGGTTGAACCCCTTGGCCTTTCCGCGCAATCCTTATCACCATCTGGTCAAGCATTATCAGGACGGGCGGCTGCAGGTCGGGCATGTGAATGACCCCGAACAGGATGCGCGGCTGGCGTTGCAGGTGCTGTCGGATCAGATCGCGGCGTTCAGCGGGTTAGGGCAGGAGGCGCCAGACGCCCTGCTGGCTCATCACCATCTGACGACGCGGGGCGAGGCAGCGGGCGGGTTCGATGCGCTGTTCCAATTCCTGCGAGGCCCTCCACCGGGTGAGGCCGCAGCCCATGCCGCCATCCGCCGCCTGCTGGACGGTCGCGCCTGCAACCACCGGCTGGAGCAGACCTTGGGCCGCCTCTCCGATCCGCGCAATGGTTGGCCGATGGCCTATGCGCTGTCGTGGATATCGGTGGCAGGCGGGGACTCCGTCATGCCGCCTTGGGTGCGACTGCAGTTCCCGCAGGCGGGGCGGATCGTGCGGCATCTGCGCGACACCAATTGTGGCGACCCAAGCTGCGGCTGGTGTGTTGAGAAGAACAATCCAAACGCCGCGCTGGAACGGTGGTTTGGCTTCCCGTCGTTCCGACCGCAGCCGGTTGATGACTTGGGCCGACCGCTGCAGGAAAGGATCGTCGCTGAGGCGATGGCGGGCAAATCGGTGCTGGGCATCCTGCCGACCGGCACCGGAAAATCGGTTTGCTATCAGATCCCTGCACTGTCGCGGTTTGATAAGACGGGCGCGCTGACGGTGGTGATCTCGCCGCTGGTGGCGCTGATGGCCGATCAGGTGCAGGGGTTGGCGCGGGCAGGGATATCGGCGGCGGTCACTGTGAACGGCCTGCTGTCGCTGCCCGAACGGCATGACGCGATGGAAAAGGTGCGGATGGGCGATGCGGCGATGCTGCTGATCTCGCCCGAACAGTTGCGCTCACCGTCAATCCGCACGGTCCTGCAACAGCGCGAGGTCGGGCTTTGGGTGCTGGACGAAGCGCATTGCATCAGCAAATGGGGCCATGATTTCCGGCCGGACTACCGCTATGTCAGCCGCTTTATAAAGGAATTCTCGGGCGATAGCCCAGCGCCCGTCCTGTGCCTTACCGCAACTGCCAAGCCCGAGGTCGTGCGCGACATCCGCGACCATTTTCAGACGCGCCTTGGGGTGGAGCTGATGCTTTTGGATGGGGGTGCGGTGCGCACCAACCTCTCTTTTGCCGTTCTGCCCACGCAGAAGGCGACCAAGCTGACCGATATCCTGACGGCGATCGAGGCGAACCTGCCGCCCGAGGGGGCATCAGGGGCGGTGGTCTACTGCGCCACGCGGAATGCGACCGAGAAGGTGGCGGAGTTCCTGAAAGGGCAGGGGCTGGCTGCGGATTACTTCCACGCAGGGCTGCCACCAGACCGCAAGCGCGACGTGCAAGAGGCGTTTCGCACCGGGCAGTTGCGGGTAATCGCCGCGACCAACGCCTTTGGCATGGGGATCGACAAGCCGGATATCCGGCTGGTCGTGCATGGCGATATTCCGGGGTCGTTGGAAAACTACCTGCAAGAGGCGGGCCGCGCTGGGCGGGATCGCGCGCCTGCCAACTGCGTGCTGCTGTTCACACCCGAAGATGTTGAACGCCAGTTATCGCTCTCCGCCCGCTCGCGTCTGGCCCGGCACGAGATTGGCGCAATCCTGAAGGCGCTGCGGCGCATGGAAAAGCACAAGTCGGGCGAAGTGGTCGCCACGCCGGGCGAGATCGTGCGCGAGGAGAAGGATCAGGAGTTCGAGCGCGACAAGACCACCGACGACACCCGCGTGAAAACCGCCGTGGCCTGGCTGGAGGAGGCGACGCTTCTGTCCCGCGAAGAAAACCGGGTGCAGGTGTTCCCCTCTTCGCTGCGCATTCGGTCGGTGGATGAGGCTGCGGCCATTTTGGAACGGGCGCAGATCACAGGTGTTCGGCGGGGGCAACTGATGGACCTTGTGCGCCATGTGATGAACGCGCCCGCCGATGCCGGAGTTTCGACTGACGATCTGACTGGGGCCTGCGGCCTGTCTGGGCGCGAGTTGCACCGGGCTTTTGCCGATCTGGAGGCTTTGGGCATCGCCAGCAACGACACGGGCATCACGGTCTATGTTCATCTGGGTGTCGAGGATGCCTCGGCCCGCCGTCTGGATCACGCCGCCCGGATGGAAGCTGACCTGATCGCCCTGATGCAAGAGGCGGTGCCCGATGCCGAAGGGTCCGAGGCGCAGCCGTTGAACCTGACCGAGACCTGTCAGGCCTTGCGCGACAAGGGACATGCCCAGGTGCGGCCCGATCTGGTGGAAGCGATCCTGCGCGGCATGGCGCAGGACGGCCGCGATCAGGATGGCGGGCGCGGGAACCTGACCCTGCGCAAGGTCAGCCGCACCACGATCTTTCTGCGGCTGGAACGGTCCTGGCAGGACATCACCGGGATGGCTGATCGCAGACGGCAGGGGGCACAGGCGCTGCTGGCACATTTGACGGGCAAAGTCGCCAAGGGCATACGCGGCAAGGACATTCAGGTCGAAACCACCCTCGGCGCAATGCTGGATGCGCTGAATGGTGACGCGCTGCTGCGGGCCGAGGTCGAGAACAAGAATATGACCCGCCTGATGGACCGCGCGCTTTTGTGGCTGCATGAACAGCAGGTCGCCACCTTGGGCCGGGGCCTGACGGTGTTCCGCCCGGCGATCACCGTGCATCTGAACCCAAAGGGTGGGCCCTTCACGTTGCAGCACTTCGCACCACTGGAGGAGCACTATGGCGAGACGACGATCCAGACCCATGTGATGGCCGCCTATGCCGAGAAGGGGCTGGAGGCGATGGATCAGGCCCAGCGCCTGTCCGAGGATTACTTCGTGCTAGACCGCGATGCTTTTCTGCGCCGCTGGCTGCCGGGGCGCGGCACGGAAATCCGGCGGCAGACCACCGGCACTTCCTGGCGCACGATCGTCGATGCGCTGGACAACCCCGCCCAAGCCGAGATCGTCCGCGATGACCGCGAACAGACCAACGTGCTGGTGCTGGCCGGGCCGGGGTCGGGCAAGACGCGAGTGTTGGTGCATCGCATCGCTTACCTCATCCGCGTGAAACGCGAAGACCCGCGCGGCATTCTGGTGCTGACTTACAACCGTCATGCCGCCGCCGAAATCCGCGAACGCCTGCGACGCCTTATCGGGGATGACTCGGCAGGGGTGACGGTGTCGACCTGCCACGCGCTGGCGATGCGGCTGATGGGGGCAAGCTTTGCGGGTGACCAAGAGGGCCCGCGCGACTTTGACGGTATCGTCATGCAGGCGGTGGCCCTGTTGCGCGGGGACGGATTGAGCAAGGCCGAGGCTGAGGCGCTGCGCGAAACGCTGATCCAGGGCTATCGTTGGCTCCTGGTGGACGAGTATCAGGATATCGGGCCCGAGGAATACGCCCTGATTGGCGCGGTGGCGGGCCGTTCGCTGGAGGACGACCTGCGCATCAGTCTGTTCGCCGTGGGCGATGACGACCAGAACATCTACGCCTTCGCCGGGGCCAGCATCGACTTCATTCGCCGGTTCGAGGCGGATTACGCTGCCAAGCCGGTCTGGCTGACCGAGAACTATCGCTCCTCCGCCCATATCATCGCAGCGGCCAATGCAGTCATTGCCCCGGCGGCCCAGCGCATGAAGGCAGGGCATGACATCACCGTAAACCGCGCCCGCGCCAAGGCTGCGCCGGGGGGCAACTGGGCGGCGCTTGACCCGGTGGCGCAGGGGCGCGTCACGTTGCTGGATGCAGGGGGCGATGCTGCGCAGGCGGTCGCCGCGCTGGATGAACTGCTGCGCCTTTCACGGCTGGACCCCGATTGGTCCTGGCGGCGCTGTGCCGTGATCGCCCGCGACTGGCAGCGGCTGGAACCCGTCCGCGCCTATGCCGAAGCGCTGGGCATTCCCATCGACATGGCGAACGAGACCCTGCCCAGCCTCTGGCGTCTGCGCGAGATGCAAGGCTTCATCCGTGCCCTGCTGTCCGATCGAACCC
The DNA here is from genome assembly GCA_964401005.1 of uncultured Natronohydrobacter sp. Lineage (GTDB taxonomy): Bacteria > Pseudomonadota > Alphaproteobacteria > Rhodobacterales > Rhodobacteraceae > Roseinatronobacter. Next base: position 2,985 of record CAYNWX010000008.1, on the reverse strand, counting down.
GCCTGCTGACCATCCCCGATCTGGTGGCGATCTTGAACGCCCAGCCGCAATCGCGCTGGTGCGACCTGATCGGCGAGGGAATTGGCACCCTGGCGCGCGAATTGGTGGGAAAATCCGCGCCGGTGCCCGACATCGTGCAGTGGTTCGGGGAATGGGCGCGGGATGTGCGCGGCGAGCAGCGCGGGCTGTTGCTGATGACCGCTCACCGCGCCAAGGGGCTTGAGTTCGATCATGTCGCGATCCTGAACGGCGGCTGGGATCGTCCTTCGCTCGGCGAGGATGCCGATGCGCCTCGCCGCCTGTTCTATGTGGCCATGACGCGGGCGCGATCGACCCTGACCGTCCTGGCCGAGGGACCGCACGCTTTCGTGCAGCCCAGTGATGCCATCCTGTCCCGCCGCGTCATACCTGACGCCGCCACCCTGCCACGTGCCCGCCTGCGTTATGTTCCGCCCGACCCGAAACTGGTGTACCTGTCCTTTGCCGGGCGCCTTCGCCTCGGTGATCCATCGCTGGTCGCCATCGCCGGCGCGCGCCCTGGCGACCCCGTCCACCTGATCCGCGACGGCGACCGCTGGCGGATCGACAACGCCGAAGGCCAGGCCCTCGCTCGCCTGTCCCGCGCCTTTGCCCCACCCGAAGGCACCACCTTTCTGCGCGGTGAAGTCGCTGCCATCCTCAAGTGGCGGCGCGAAGATGGGGATGAGGAGTTTGACCACCTTCTCCGCCGCGACACGTGGGAGGTGATCTTGCCCGAACTGGTCTTCGAGGAAGGGAAGTAAGCTGACCACGCTGGAAAACTCTCTTGGAACCTTCGCCTTCTGGCGCAGCGCCAGGTAGGCTCCATAGCATTGAATGAAATGGGTTCTGCTTACTGGATCCCGATCAATGTGGATTCTCTGGATTCCACAAGGAATCCACTAGAGCCAGCGGTTATTTCTGGTAAGGCATTGCAAAATATCAATAAACACAGGAAAGGCTCCTGAGGTGGATTCCATCTGGATTCCCCGGTGAAAAAGCCAGACGCTAGAAAACTTCCGCGCTCAGCCCCCCCGTATACGTTTGAGGCCGGGGAGGAACCATGGGAGGGGGGATCATGGTCCAAGCCCAAAAATTCCTTGGTTCCTAGACGTCACGGTGCTGTCATGCATTGCAGATCTTGCAGACGCACTGTAAAGCGTTACCTAATAGGAAACGAAGTGGCGGTCCGCATGGATATCAGCTTCAAGAAGAAGAAGATGAAGAAGGTGTTCGAGGACGAGAAAGCCCTACGAAAAGACTATGGTGATCGTATGGCTCGTGCGATCATGACCCGAATGGGTGTCCTCGAGGCGGCCGCGAACTTAGCCGAGGTGCCCGTCGACAAGCCGGAAAGATGTCATCAGCTAACAGAGAACCGGGATGAACAGTTTGCTGTGGATCTAGTGCACCCTAAGCGGCTGGTTTTTGAAGTAGATCATGATCCAATCCCGCGTGTAGCTGACGGTGGAATTAGCAAGCAGGACGTGACAGCGGTGATGATCATTGAGGTGGTCGATTACCACTGAAGGAGGAAAGAATGACCAACCAAAAGAACCAATTTAACCCTTCTTATGCGGTTCCACCCGGCTGGTTGCTTGAGGAGCGACTAGAGATGCACAACATTTCGCATGCAGAATTTGCGAGGCGCTGTGGGCGGTCTCCCAAGCTAATTAGCGAAATTATCTCTGGAAAGGCTTCTCTCGAGCCTGAAACTGCTCTTCAGTTCGAAAAGGTTTTGGGAGTTTCGGCAAATATCTGGCTTGGCGTCGAGGCAAAATACAAACTCAAGCAGGCTCGTGATGCCGAGGCGGAGTCTGCATTGCTTTTGGAAGGGTGGGCAAAATCTTTCCCGATTACCGACCTGGTAAAGCGCGGATGTTTTTCTAAGCCAGTTTCTGTCGCAGATAGCGTTTCAAAACTACTGAGCTTTTTTGGTGTGGCGTCAGTAGATGCTTGGCTTGCAAAATATAGTGAGGCCAATATATCCTATCGTCATTCCAGCTCTTTTAAAAGCGACGTTGGTGCGTTGGCCACTTGGTTCCGCTTGGGTGAGCTGGTCGCTGAAGAACAAGAGTGTGCCGAGTACCAAGCCTCAAAATTTCGTTCCGCATTGGCCGAGGTGCGTAAACTAACAAGATGTTCGATAGATGTGGCGATTCCTGAGGCCGCTCGGCTTTGCAACGAGGCCGGCGTCGCTTTGTCGCTTGTGAAACCCCTGCCGCGTACAGCGTTGAGTGGCGCAGCATGGTGGCAATCACCCACTAAGGCCGTTTTGCAGTTGAGTGCGCGTCACAAAACAGACGATCATTTGTGGTTCAGCTTTTTTCATGAAGCTGCACATATCTTGCTGCATGGAAAAAAGCACAACAAACTTAGAAGTGTTTTTGTTGACGGGCGAGATGGAAACGAAAGTCCGATTGAGGAGGAGGCAAATACTTGGGCATCAAATTTTCTCATTCCGGAAAAGGAGTGGCAAAAATTCGTAGTATCAAGCCCTCGTAGCTCTGAGGCCATAGAGATCTTCGCAAAAGAACAAAGTATTGCGCCTGGCATAGTCGTTGGAAGATTGCAGAAAGAGGGACTTCTCCCTTGGTCCCATCTGAATCGCTTAAAATTAAGGCTTGAGTGGGTCGCATAGACGCTTAGTATCAATAATGCATTGGAGCGCTCATTTTTTGAATGCGCGCTCTATTTTTTAGCCCTCCACTTCACAGCTCTGAGTTCTCACGTTCTGTGGCCCAGGGTTTGCTTTTCGGCAATATTCGTCCCAATTCGATATCGCGCATGGCAGGCATCGCGACCGTGTCCAGCCAGCGCAATACGCCCAACTTGCTGTCAGGGGCGCAAAGTCGGTTGAAAACCATGGCCCCCCAAGTTCAACAGCAAATCCGCCAAGTAATTGAATTCACTTGTGACGATTTCTGGAATTGCCACAACATCAGGCGGTTCAAGCAGGCTTTGAGA
>CAYNWX010000007.1:0-11299 GCA_964401005.1 uncultured Natronohydrobacter sp. | reverse complement strand
CGGCGAAACATCAGGTGCCGCTCCAGCCAGAAGCGGGTGAGGCCGTCGAAATTACGGTGGCTTTCCCACATATCGCGCGGATACTGCTCTAGCAGCACGCGCAGAGCGTCGGGCAGGCTTGTGCGGTGGGCAAGGTCGATTTTTTCCATGCCGCGCAAGCTAACCCATTGCGCCCCCGCTTCAACCCCGTTTGCGCCTGCGCCCCTCGCCCCCGCCGGTGTTGAAACTGACTTGCGGCAGCGTCACCACCTTCGCCAGATGCGGGAAGGGCGCAGTGGCATGGGGCAAGGCGTTGGCGGCGACGAAATGTTCCTGAAAGCGCGGCTCTATCGCGGTTTCCACCTTGTGGATGCGGGTCACGGTCCCTTCGATTGCCGCGCGTGCCGTCTTGGAACATAACGCCATCCGCGCGCCCGTGCCCGCGGCGTTCCCGGCACTGGTCACGCGGTCCAAGGGCGCATCGGGGATCATACCCAGAACCATCGCGTGTTTGGGACTGATATGCGCGCCGAAGGCCCCGGCCAGCACAATTCGGTCCACCGTGTCGGTGCCGATTTCATCCATCAACAGCCGCGCACCCGCATAAAGCGCCGATTTGGCAAGCTGGATCGCACGAATATCGCCTTGGGTGACGGTAATGCGCGGGCCGCCTGTGGCGCTGGAATCGTGGATCAGGTAGGCATGGGTCCGTCCTTCGGGGATGCAGCGCGGCGTGCCCGTCTGCTCTGCCGAACCGATCAGGCCCGACGGGTCCACCAACCCCGCCATGCGCATTTCCGCCACGGCCTCGATAATGCCCGAGCCGCAAATGCCGGTGACATTGGCGGTAAAGTCCGGGTCATCCGACCATAGCTCGCTGCCAATCACCCGAAAACGGGGTTCTTTTGTGACGGGGTCAATCTCGATACGCTCTATCGCACCGGGGGCAGCGCGTTGGCCCGATGAAATCTGCGCGCCTTCAAAGGCAGGGCCGGTGGGCGAGGAACAGGCCAGAACGCGGCGTTTGTCGCCCAGCAGGATTTCGGCATTCGTGCCGACATCCACGATCAGCACCAGATCATTCGATTGCTCTGGCGCTTCCGACAGCGCCACGGCGGCGGCATCCGCGCCGACATGGCCCGCGATACAGGGCAGAAGGTAGGCGCGCGCGGCAGGGTTCAGCGCGGTCAGGTCCAATTCGCGCGCGTCCAGCGATAACGCGCCAGAAGTCGCAAGCGCGAACGGCGCTTGACCCAGTTCCACCGGGTCCACGCCCAGTAGCAGGTGGTGCATGACCGGGTTGCACACGATCACCGCTTCCATGATCTGGCGTGCGTTGCAATCCGCATCCGCCGCAAGGGCTACGATCAGCGTATCAAGGCTCTCGCGCACGGCGCGCGTCATCTCGACATCGCCGCCGGGATTCATCATGGCATAGCTGACGCGGCTCATCAGGTCTTCGCCGAAGCGGATTTGCGGGTTCATAATGCCGGAGGAGGCCACAACCTGCCCATCGCGCAGATCGCATAAATGCGCGGCGATGGTGGTCGACCCAAGGTCGATGGCCAGCCCGTAGAGCGCGCCCTCATATAGCCCCGGCCAGATGTCGAGCACTTGCGCCGGCCCGCCCGCATGGTCGGAAAACAGCGCGACCGTGACTTGCCAATTGCCGGCGCGCAAGGTGGGTTGCAGCTTTCGCAGCACATCCAGACCCATCGAAAGTGCGGCCACGTCCCATTGCGCGCGCAGGGCCGCGCTCAGCCGTTCCAGATCGCCCGACGGCTCGTGCATGTCGGGTTGGGCCACCTCGACAAAGAACAGCCGCGTTGCAGGGTCCATGACCATGGGCCGCGCGCTGGCATCCTTGCGCACCACTTGCTTGTGAAGCTGGCTTTCGGAGGGCACGTCGATAACCACGTCGCCCATGATCTGCGCCTGACAGCCCAAGCGGCGCCCGTCGATCAGGCCGCGCTTGTCCTTGTAACGTTGCTCGACCGCGTTCCACTCGGACAGCGCATCGGATGCGACCTGAACACCGTGCTTGGGAAAATCGCCATAACCCGGCGTGATCTGGCATTTGGAACAGATGCCCCGTCCGCCACAGACCGAATCAAGGTCCACCCCCAAATGCCGCGCCGCGGTCAGAACCGGCGTTCCCAGCGCAAACCGCCCCCGTTTGCCAGAGGGCGTGAAGATGACCAAAGCGTCCGACATGTGCTTACCAGCGATACCCTGCGCGACAGATACCGCTTTAGCGCGCAAGGGAAAGGCTTGTTCGCGTCACTTGCCGGGGAAAAAGCGTCAGCGGCTGACCAGAACCGATACCGGGCTGTGGCGCACCACGCGCGACGCGGTGGAGCCGATGAAATAATCGCTCATGCCCGGCTTATGGCTGGCGATCATGATCAGATCGGCATGGCATTCCTCGGCGCAGGCAAGGATATTCTCGGATGGGCGCCCGCCGCGCAGATCGACATCAACCCGTTTCGCCTTGGCCGAAGCCGCAAGCGAGTCGAGCTGTTCGCGGATCGCCTTGCGATGCGCCAGAAGCTGTTCCTTGGCGACCGCGGCGGCGAGATAGGCAGGCACCTCGTCCAGCACATGCACAAGGGTGATGGTGCCTTCGGGGTCGATCAGCTTGTTGGCACGCTGGATCAGCGCGCGGCTGGTGGCCCCTTGGTTGAACAAGGCAACGGCAACGACGATGGAAGTATACATACGGCCCCCGTGGAAGAACATAACGTGGGTGACAGCCTGACACAGGGGCGGCGCAAAGGCAAATGCGCCACCCCGGTGCGGGCCTTACCGTGTTACCAATACCGAGCATTGCGCGTGCCGCACGATGCGTGCGGCGGTCGATCCGATGAAATAATCGCTCAGGCCCGGTTTGTGGCTGGCGATCATGATCAGATCGGCATTCGCCTCTGTTGCGGCACCCAGAATAGAGGCCGAGGGCTGACCATGCCGGATGGTCGATTTGACATTCATATCGCCCGCCGCCTTGGCCATCGCGTCCAGCTGCTCTTGCACCTCGCGCTGGCGTGCGCCCATGTGTTCCTTGGGGATGGAGGCGGCGACATAGCCCGGCACTTCTTCAATAACATGGACAAGCGTGACGGTGCCGCCGGGGCTTAGCAGCGTCTTGGCCTTTTCCAGCGCGGCGCGGGTGGTGGCGCCTTCGTTGAAAAGTGCGGCGGCGATGACGATGGAAGTATACATGGTCGACTGTCCTTTTCCTTGGGCTGGTTCGCAAAATGCGGCAGCTTTCCTGCAAAGACCCTCTATGGCTTTGGGAAAGGTGTCCTTGATATCGGTCAAATCGGCGGGAAATTGCGCCTGTTTCACCCTGAAACCAGCCGTGATAGGTCGCCTACTTGCACCCGCGCGCCAATCCGCGCATTCAGGCAGCACGAAAACCGCATCGAGGGCCCATGAGTATTTCGCTTGTCATCTTGGCCGCAGGGCAGGGCAGTCGCATGCAATCCGACCTGCCAAAAGTGCTGCATAAGCTGGCCGCGTGCCCTTTGGTCGTTCATGCCATGCGCGCAGGCCGCGCGTTGGAGCCTGAGCGCGTGGTCGTCGTCGTCGGCCACGGGGCCGAGCAGGTGGCGGCTGTCGTGGCCGATGAAGACCCGCAAGCGCAGATCGTCACTCAGTCCGAACAGCTTGGGACCGCCCACGCCGTCGATCAGGCGCGCGCAGCACTGGTGGGGCAGGCGGGCGATGTGGTTGTGCTCTACGGCGACACGCCCTTCATCCGCCCCGAAACGCTGGAAGCGTTGCAAGCCGCGCGCGCTACACATGACGTAGTGGTGCTGGGGTTTCATGCCGCCGATCCGGGGCGCTACGGACGTCTTGTCGCTGATGGCGACCGGCTGGAGCGGATTGTCGAATTCAAGGATGCCACCGAAAACGAGCGCGCGATCACCTTGTGCAACAGCGGGGTGCTGTGTGCCGACCGCGCGGTTTTGTTCGACCTGATTTCAGAGGTCGGCAATGACAACGCAGCGGGTGAATATTATCTGCCCGATGTTGTTGCGCTGGCCCGTGCAAAGGGGCTGGCTGCCGGCGTCGTGACCTGCCCAGAGGCTGAAACGCTGGGCATTAACACCCGCGCGGAACTTGCCGCCGCCGAGGCCGTGTTTCAGGCAATGGCCCGCGCAGAGGCGCTGGAAAACGGCGTCACCCTGCATGCGCCCGACACCGTCATCTTTGCCCAAGACACCTTTCTGGGGCGCGACAGCGTGGTGGAACCCTATGTTGTTTTCGGCCCTGATGTGACGGTCGAATCGGGCGCGACCATCCGCGCTTTCAGCCATCTGGAAGGCTGCCATGTCAGCCGCGGCGCGGTGGTCGGCCCCTATGCTCGTCTGCGCCCGGGCGCAGAACTGGCCGAAGATGTGCGCATCGGCAATTTCGTAGAGGTGAAGAACGCCCAACTGGGCGAGGGGGCCAAGGTCAATCACCTATCCTATGTGGGAGATGCTGATGTCGGTGCGCGTGCCAATCTGGGTGCGGGCACGATTACCTGCAATTACGATGGTGTCTTCAAACACCGCACCACGATTGGTGAGGGCGCATTCATCGGGTCCTCGACCATGCTGGTGGCACCTGTAACCGTGGGGGCTGGGGCGCTAACGGGGTCGGGGTCTGTCATTACGCGCGACGTGCCTGCTGGCGATCTGGCTTTGGCGCGGTCCGAGCAAGTCAATAAACCGGGCCTTGGCGCGAAGCTGATGGACATGCTGCGTGCACGAAAAGCAAGTAAAAACAAGGGCTAGAGCAGATGTGCGGTATTGTAGGTATCTTGGGCCAGCACGAAGTGTCACCGGCCATTCTGTCAGCGCTGAAACGGCTGGAATATCGCGGCTATGACAGCGCCGGTATTGCGACCGTCAACAAAGGTGTGCTCGATCGCCGGCGGGCCGTGGGCAAGCTGGTGAACCTGTCGGACGAATTGGTCCATAACCCGCTGCCCGGCCGTGTGGGTATTGGCCACACGCGCTGGGCAACGCATGGCGCCCCCACGGTCGCTAATGCGCACCCGCATCGGGCAGGGCGCGTTGCAGTGGTGCATAACGGCATTATCGAGAATTTTCGCGCGCTGCGCGAGGAATTGACTGCCGCAGGCGCAGAGTTTCAAAGCCAGACCGACACGGAAACCATCGTACAACTGACCTCACGCCTGCTGGATGACGGTCGCGACCCTGTGCAGGCCGCGCGCGAAACGCTGGCGCGGCTGGACGGGGCCTTTGCCGTGGCCTTTGTCTTTGATGGCGAGGATGATCTGATCATCTGCGCGCGGCGCGGTTCGCCCCTGTGCATTGGCCATGGCACGGGTGAGATGTTCCTCGGCTCTGACGCGATTGCGCTGTCAGAGATGACCGACCGCATCACCTATCTGGAAGAAGGGGATATGGCGGTGCTGACGCATGACGGTGCGCAGATCTACGATGCAGAAGGTCAGCAGACCAACAGGCCAATAACCCGCATCAACCTTGACACTGCGCGGGTCGACAAATCCGGTCATAAGCATTTCATGGCTAAGGAAATGGCTGAACAGCCCGCCATCCTGAAAGCCGCGCTGGGCTTTTATTCTAGTGTGGATAGCGACCGGTTGGAACTTCCCGAGGGATTGGATTTTGAGCGCACCGACCGGCTGATCATGGTCGCGTGCGGCACTGCGTTCTATGCCTGCCAAGTGGCAAAGTATTGGTTCGAGAAATATGCAGGCCTGCCGGTCGAATTAGATATCGCCAGCGAATACCGTTACCGCGAGCCGGTTCTGGGCGCAGCCAATATGGCGTTGTTCGTCAGCCAGTCGGGGGAAACTGCGGACACACTCGCGGCGCTGCGTCACACAAAGCCACATGTCGCGCAGGTGGTTTCGGTCGTGAATGTGCCGACTTCGTCCATTGCACGCGAAAGCGATGTTGCGCTGCCCATTCATGCGGGGCCGGAAATTGGCGTGGCGTCCACAAAGGCGTTTACCGCGCAGTTATTGGTGCTGGCGGTTTTGGCGCTGGAAGCGGGCCGCGTGCGCGGGTATCTGGGCGCGGATCACTATGCCCGTTTGCTGGAAGATCTGCACAGCCTACCCGGTTTCGTGGCCCAAGCGCTCGACCGTGAGGGCGAAATCGAGCGCCTGACCAAGATGCTGTCGCAAGCCCGCGACGTGCTGTTCCTTGGGCGTGGCACGATGTATCCGCTGGCACTTGAAGGGGCACTTAAATTAAAGGAAATTAGCTACATACACGCCGAAGCTTATGCAGCAGGCGAGCTGAAACACGGCCCGATCGCACTCATCGATTCCGAATTCCCGGTCATCGTTTTCGCCCCGCATGACGGGCTGTATGAAAAGACCGTTTCGAACATGCAGGAAGTTATGGCGCGGCAAGGACAGGTGCTTTTGGTGTCCGACCCCGCTGGTTTGGCCGAAGCGGGCGATGTGCCCCACCAATTGCAAATGCCGCCCGTGCCGGAATTGATTGCGCCGATCGTCTATGCCGTGCCGGCGCAACTTATTGCCTATCACACGGCGCTGCACCGGGGCACCGATGTGGACCAACCGCGCAATCTGGCGAAATCGGTCACGGTCGAATAGCGTCGCCCTTCCCTTGGGGCGCAAAGCGGGCTATGCGACATTCATGTCTTTGAGGGTATCAGATCTGGCCTGCGCCCGTGGCGGTGTGCCCATTTTGGAAGGGGTCAGTTTCGCGCTGTCGCCCGGTCAGGCGCTGGTGTTGCGCGGGCCGAATGGCTGCGGCAAAACTACCGCTTTGCGCACCATTGCAGGTCTGCAACCGGCGCTGAAAGGCCATATCGACTGCGCACCAGATGCGATTGCCTATGCGGGCCATGCCGATGGCTTGAAAGCCACGCTCAGCGTGACCGAGAACCTGACATTCTGGGCCGCGATCTATGGCACCAGCCAGATTGACCACGCCCTAGAGCGCATGAACCTGCGCCAGCTAGCGGACCGCGCGGCGCAGAACTTGTCTGCGGGGCAGAAGCGCCGTTTGGGACTGGCGCGGTTGATGGTCACGGGACGGCCCGTCTGGGTGCTGGATGAACCGACCGTGTCGCTCGACGCAGCCTCTGTCGCGCTATTCGCTGACGTGGTGCGCGGGCATCTGGCCGGGGGCGGCATGGCTTTGATGGCCACGCATATCGACCTTGGCTTGCCCGAAGCGCGGGTGCTTGAACTTGGTCCTTACAAAGCGCGCGAGCCCGAAGTCTCAAGCGGATTTGACGAGGCCTTTCTATGATCGCGCTTCTGCTCCGTGACCTGCGGCTGGCTTTTCGCGCTGGGGGCGGTTTTGGCCTTGGTCTGGCGTTTTTCCTGATCTTGGCCGTGTTGGTGCCGTTAGGTGTTGGCCCCGACCGCACCACCTTGGCCCTGATCGCGCCGGGTATTCTGTGGGTGGGCGCGCTTCTGGCCTGCCTTTTGTCCCTCGACCGCATATTCGCGCTCGATTACGAGGATGGCTCGCTGGACCTGCTGGCCACGGCCCCGGTGCCGCTGGAAGGGGTCGTCAGCATTAAGGCCTTGGCGCATTGGATCACGACGGGAGTGCCGCTGGTGCTGGTATCGCCCGTGTTGGGCCTGCTTCTCAGCCTGCCGGTGCCGGCCTATGGCTGGCTATTGCTGTCGCTTGCGCTTGGCACGCCTGCGCTGTCGGTCATCGGCACGTTCGGTGCGGCGCTGACCGTCGGGCTAAAGCGCGGCGGGTTGTTAATGTCGTTGCTTGTCCTTCCACTTTACATCCCGACGCTGGTATTCGGCGCCGAAGTCGTCTCGCGCGGGGCGCAGGGGCTGGCCGTTGGCACGCCTCTGGCGCTTCTGGCCGGGATCACGGCGGGGGCTGTGGCATTATTGCCCTTTGCCTCTGCCCATGTCATCCGGATAAACCTTCGGTGATCCATATCTGTTTCGCTTGAGAGCCACCCCACCCAAAGATAGGTACTGCTCATGTCATCGCTCTGGGAATACGCCAACCCTTTGAAATTCATGCGCACCACGGATTGGCTGTTGCCGATCGTGGCGGTGGCGGCCGTGGGTATCACGACCACCGGGCTGGTCTGGGGGTTCTTCTTCACGCCCGATGATTTCCGTCAGGGATCGACCGTGAAGATCGTCTTCATCCATGTGCCCGCCGCGATGATGGCGATCAATGCGTGGGTGATGATGCTTGTGGCGTCCTTGGTCTGGCTAATCCGGCGCCACCATGTCAGCGCGCTTGCCGCGCGTGCAGCCGCCCCCATCGGGGCCACGATGACCATGATCGGGCTGATTACCGGCGCGGTCTGGGGCCAGCCCATGTGGGGTACATGGTGGGCCTGGGACCCGCGGCTGACCTCGTTCCTGATCCTGTTTCTGTTCTACTTGGGCTACATCGCCATGTGGGCCGCGATTGACGACCCCGACACGGGCGCGGACCTGACCGCCGTTTTGTGCCTTGTGGGGTCGGTTTTCGCGGTGCTGTCGCGCTATGCCGCGAATTTCTGGAACCAGGGGCTGCATCAGGGTGCGTCGTTGTCGGTCGCGCCCGGTACGCGGATGGATTGGGCGTATAAGGCGCCGCTTTACACCTGTATGGTGGGTTTCGGGCTGATCTTTCTGGCGCTTGTGCTGGCCGGGACCCGCACAGAGATTCGCGCCCGCCGTATGAAGGCGCTTGCCGCTCGGGAGCGTATGGCATGATGCCCGATCTTGGTCGTTACGCGGTCGAGGTCACCTCGGCCTATGTGGTGTCGCTTGGGCTGCTGATCGCGCTGGGGCTGTGGTATGTCGCGCGCAGTCGCCGGGTCCGGCGCGAGCTGGACGCCTTTGAAAAGAAACGAGGAAAGAATGGGTAAAATCCGCCCACTGATGTTTCTGCCGCCGCTGTTGTTTTTGGGGTTGGCGGTGTTGTTCTTGATCGGCAATTTCCGCGAAGGGCGCGACGATCTGCCCTCTGCCCGCGCGGGCCAACAAGCGCCCGCTTTGGGGGTTGAGCAATTGGGAGAGCGCACCCTGTTCACCGACGCCATGCTGCGCGAGGGCGAAGTGACGCTGGTCAACTTCTGGGCCACATGGTGCCCGCCGTGCCGCGCCGAACACCCGTTCCTTGAGGAATTGTCGCAGGAAGGCACCACCATTTACGGTGTGAACTACCGCGACCAAGCCGACAAAGCCGAAGAATTCTTGGAGGAGTTGGGCGACCCGTTCCGCGCAATCGGGTCTGATCCTGCTGCGCGCACGGGTCTTGATTGGGGCGTCGTGGGCCTGCCGGAAACCTTCGTGGTGGCGGGCGACGGCACAATCGAGTTCCGCTATGCAGGCCCCATCACGCGCGAGATTATGGAAACCCGTATCCGTCCCGCGATGGAGGCGGCGGAAGCGCGCTAGGGGCGAATTCCAAACACTGAAGCCAAGCGCGGCATTCCTCTGCCGCTCTTTTTTCACTGGCGATCAAAAATCGAACGTGCGGACATGAAAACCCGTATTTTCGCGGCAGCTTTTGACCGAAATCAATGTCGGTTGTGGCGTTTGCCCCGATCTTGGCACTGCAGAACAGGAAGCCGGGTGCGCCCGTGAAAGGACTTAAATCGTGATAGAGATCATTGCGCAATCCCCTTTTGCAGAGATTGCGGCTCTTCTGGTTTTGGCCGCCATTACCGGCTTTGTCGGGATCATTCTGCGCCAACCGTTGATTGTCAGTTTCATCGCAGTGGGATTGATCGCAGGTCCGTCCGCGCTGGACCTTGTGCGTTCGGATGCCCAGATCAGCCTGCTGTCGCAATTGGGTATTGCGGTGTTGCTGTTCCTTGTCGGGATCAAGCTGGATGTAAAGTTGATCCGCTCGCTTGGTGCGGTGTCGTTGCTGACGGGGCTGGGGCAGGTCGCGTTCACGTCCATTTTCGGCTATTTGATCGGTCTTGCGCTCGGGTTGGGGCATGTCACCAGCCTTTATGTGGCGATTGCGCTGACCTTTTCGTCCACCATCATCATTGTAAAATTGTTGTCCGACAAGCGCGAGATTGACAGCCTGCACGGCCAGATCGCGCTCGGCTTTCTTATCGTGCAGGATCTTGTGGTGGTGCTCGCCATGATCGTTTTGTCGGCGATTGGTATCGGCTCGGCATCGGATGGGCATGGTGGCGGCTCGGTGCCCTTGGTGCTTGCGTCTGGGGTGGCAATGGTTGGGCTTGTCATCTTGTTTGTGCGCTATGTCGCCGACCCGCTGACGGAAAAGCTGGCCCATGCACCGGAGCTTCTGGTGATTTTCGCCATAGCTATGGCGGCGATGTTCGCGGCTGTCGGCGATCTGGTCGGCTTGGGCAAGGAAGTTGGGGGGCTGCTGGCAGGTGTCGCGCTGGCGTCAACCCCGTATCGCGAAACGATTGCCGCGCGTCTGGCGCCCTTGCGTGATTTCCTGCTATTGTTTTTCTTCATCGCGCTTGGGTCGGGGTTGGACCTGTCGCTTCTGGGCACGCACGTGCTTGGTGCGATTGTCTTTTCGTTGTTCGTGCTGATCGGCAACCCGCTGATCGTGCTGGCGATCATGGGAGCGATGGGCTACCGCAAACGCACTGGGTTTCTGGCGGGCTTGACCGTGGCGCAGATCAGCGAATTCTCGTTGATTTTCATCGCTATGGGCGTGACCATCGGTCATGTGCAGGAAGACGCGCTGGGGCTTGTGACAATGGTGGGCTTGGTGACCATCGCGGCCTCGACCTACATGATAACCTATTCGCACCAGCTTTATGCCCTGTTTGATCGCTACCTTGGCATATTCGAGCGTAAGGGCACGCCGCGAGAGCCGTCAGAGGCTGGCATGCACCGCGATGACAATCATCAGGTCATCATCTTTGGTCTGGGGCGGTTCGGCACTGCCATCGGGCTGCGGCTGCAGCGGCGCGGCATCAAGGTGTTGGGCGTGGATTTTAACCCAAGCGCCATACGGCGGTGGCGCGAATTGGGGCTGGAAACCGAATTCGGCGATGCCAGCGACCCCGAATTTGTGTCGGAATTGCCATTGCCGCAGGCGAAATGGATCGTCTCGACCGTGCCGATTCATCCGACCGGGCTTAGCCACGAGGACACGCGCAGCACGCTGATACAATTGACCCGGATGTCGGGCTTTCCGGGGCGCATTGCCGTTGCGTCGCATCATGCGCGCGACACGGAGGAACTGTTCGCTTCTGGCGCCGATGTGGTGCTGGAGCCGTTCCATGATGCTGCCGACCGCGCGGTTGAATTACTGTGCGGGGCTCAAGGCGAAGAGCGTCTGGAAATCCCGGTGATCGAATCGGAGCAGCGTGAAGCGGTTTAATC
>CAYNWX010000006.1:0-11823 GCA_964401005.1 uncultured Natronohydrobacter sp. | reverse complement strand
ACACCAGCATTGACGCCATCATGATACGCAGAACATAACCACTGGGTGGGTCAGTTCTCGGTGACAATGCCGGGTCAAATCTCAGTGGCAATCAACAGCTTCAATAACATCCTTCATTCCGTGACAGCGCAGGAGCTGAAGGATGAAGAGATGATCAAGATGCCCGTGGTGCTGGACGAGGCCGAAACGTGGCAGGGGGCGGTGAATTCGGCCATCCTGAAGCGGGCCGAGTTGCAGGAACACGCGGATCGCGACCGGGAGGGGTATATCCGGCCCATCGTGCTGTTTCAGGCGCAGAAGAAGGGCGAAGACGTTACCGTAGACGTGCTGCGCAACCACCTGATCGAGAATGAGAATATCGACCCAACCAAGATTGCCGTGGCAACAGGGGCGCAACGTGATCTGGACGGGATCGACCTGTTCAAGCCCGATTGTCCGATTGAATATGTCATCACCATCGAGGCTCTGAAGGAAGGCTGGGACTGCTCCTTTGCCTATGTGTTCTGCTCGCTGGCCAATATCCGCAGCAGCACGGATGCCGAGCAGCTTCTGGGCCGCGTGCTGCGGATGCCCTATGCGAAAAAGCGCAAGGAACCGGCGCTGAACAAATCCTACGCCAAGCTGGTGTCCAAGCATTTCTCCGAGGCCGCTGTCAGTTTGCGCGACAAGCTGGTCGACATGGGCTTCGAGGAAAGCGAGGCCGAGGCCAATATCGAGGCCGAACAGCCTGGTCTGGATGATGGACTGTTCGGGCGGCACACGCGCCCTCGTCCAACAATGACGGTGGAACTGGACGCCTCAGAGGATGAGCGCCGCGAAATCAACATCATCGCACCGGGCAAGATCAAGGTCTCGGCTGGCGATGACGGCAAGACCCGGATCGAGTTTACCGGTGTGCCCAAGCCCAAAGACGAAGAACGCCTGTTCCAGATGGCCCCGAAGCGCCTGCATGGCGTGCTGCGCAAGAAGCTGGAAGAGTTCAAGGCAAAGCACGCCGACGATCTGGCCCCCGCCCATCTGGGCGAGGAATTCACCGTGCCGCGCCTGATGGCGCATGTGCAGGGCGAGTTGGTGTTTGGCGATACCGATATCCTGATGGAATATCACGATTGGTCACTGGCCGATCATCCCGCGCGGCTAACCAAGGCCGAGTTTGATATTGTCGAGACGACGAACACCTTCGAGATCGACCTCGACGGCAATCGGCTGTCGATCTCGGCAGCGGATAGTTCTGAGCAGCTTTTGCTGGATATAGATGTGGACGACTGGACCCCGAATTCGCTGGTGCGCTGGCTGGACGGGAAGGTCCGCGATCAATGGATCGGCCAGGCAGAGCTGCTGGCCTGGCTGAGTGATGTCGTCACCCATCTGACCCGCGATCGGGACATCCCACTGTCGCAGCTGATGCGCTGCAAGTTCATCCTGGCACGCAAGCTGAACGAGAAAATCCGGGGTTTCCGCCAGATGGAGCGCGACAAGGTTTACCAGATGAACCTGTTCGGCCCAGAGGCGCGTGTTGAAGTGTCTTTCGATGACGGCATCCGGTTCTTCGATGAGATGTATTTCGACGTGCCCAAATATCGCGGCATGTACAAGTTCAAGCGCCACTTCATGGGACCGGACGAGGTGCCGAGTTTCGACAGCAAGGATGGCGGCGAAGAGGTCAAATGCGCCCTGGCGCTGGATGCCATGCCGGGCCTGAAATACTGGACCCGCAACGTCAGCAGGCATCCGAATTCGTTCTCCCTGCCAACCTCGACCGACAAGTTTTATCCGGATTTCGTGGCTGTGATGGAAGATGGCCGCCTGCTGGTGGTCGAGTACAAGGGCAAGCAGTTGTCCCCCGAGGAAAGCCGCGACAGTCGCGAGAAAGAGCTGATCGGCCAGCAGTGGGCCAAGGCTTCAACTGGCAAAGCTGTGTTCGTCATGGCAACGATGGAACGTGGTGACCCGAAAGAGGTGCGGATACAGATCCAGGATTCACTCTCTGAACAAGGCGTAGATAATAGCCCAGCCCCATCATCGTAGGACAGGGGTGTCATAGACGTCACAGCCCAAGCGCTACCATCATCAACCATCTGGAGCACAATCCAACCTACCGTTTCAAAACAACTTGCCAGTTCTCATCTTCTGCCGCTACGGTGCGCCACAATTCCAAGTCTTTCGCTCCTTTGATCGCTAAAATTTGGTTCCGTGCGCGACCTTTGGTTGTGTGACACGCGGTTCGCAAAGCCTTCGCTCGATCTAAAAACGCGTGCGAACTGGTGACCCCGACAGGATTCGAACCTGTAACCTGCCCCTTAGGAGGGGGCTGCTCTATCCAGTTGAGCCACGGGGCCATGGCGTTGCTTGTGCCAATCCGGGCGGGCAGGTGCAAGTGGTGTCTTGGCGCGCCGTCCTTGGGGCGCTAACATGGCACTCCCTTCGCTTGAACAGGACGACGCGTTTGCCTCCATATTTGCCCCCCCAGACTGCCCGCCCGTTGACTTTGCGCGATGTATCAGAGGCGAGCGGCGTTAGCGAAATGACGGTCAGCCGCGTGTTGCGCAATCGTGATGACGTGTCGCCCGCAACGCGTGACAAGGTTTTGGCGGCGGCAAAGGCGCTTGGGTATGTGCCCAACAAGATTGCCGGGGCGCTGGCGTCCCAGCGGGTTAACCTAGTGGGCGTGATCGTGCCATCCTTGGCGAACATGGTCTTTCCAGAAGTTTTGCGCGGTATTTCCGCTGGGTTGGAAGATACAGGGTTGCAACCTGTTTTTGGGGCGACCGACTATTTCGCGGAACGCGAAGAGAATGTGATCTATGAAATGCTCTCATGGCGTCCATCTGGTGTGATCGTGGCGGGGTTGGAGCATACCGATGCCGCGCGCGCCATGCTGGCCAATGCAGGCATTCCGATTGTCGAGATTATGGATATCGACGGAGAGGCAATCGATTCTGTCGTCGGTATCTCGCATCGCCGCGCTGGTCGCGAGATGGCAGAAGCGATCATTCGCGCGGGCTATCGGCGCATTGGGTTTCTTGGCACCAAGGTGCCGGACGATTTTCGCGCGCGCAAACGTCTGGAAGGCTTTTCCGAAGCCTTGGCAGAAGCCGGGCTGTCGCTGGCTGATACCGAGGATTATGCGGGCGGCTCGTCACTGGCCAAGGGCCGCGAGATGACAGCGGCTATGCTCAAGCGCAGCCCTGATTTGGATTTTCTGTATTATTCCAACGATATGATTGGAGCGGGTGGGCTTCTTCACTGTCTTGACCAAGGGTTGGACGTGCCCGGCAGCTTGGGACTTGCCGGTTTCAACGGGCTGGAGCTGCTTCAAGGTTTACGCCTGCAATTGGCCACCACAGATGCATGCCGTCGCGAGATTGGGTTGCGGGCTGCACAAATCGTAGCGGGCAAGCCAACAGATGGGATGATCGGATCGCAGCGCATCGCACTGGACCCTATTCTGAATCTGGGCGACACGATCCGCCGACCAAGTTAAGCGCCGAACCTGGAGCTGCCAGACTGTCACGGGGCTGTCGCTTTTCTGGGCTAACCGGAAACCTGCGACATCTGGTGCGCTCTAATCGCTTGTCAGATTGTTTGCCCTAGATATAGTGAATTGACGGCCACGCTGCGCAGGCAGTGTGACGCTGGCCCCGACGGGGCAGACTTTGCCCCAGGGGCCGCCAGACAGAGGGTGGCACCATGGACGGTGATTTCAGGACAGAGTTTGTCCGTGAACCGACGGCATTGAAGCAGTTTCCGGCACTTGTCTTGAACGCCGATTACCGGCCTTTGTCTTACTATCCGCTGTCGCTTTGGCCTTGGCAGGATGCGATTAAGGCGGTGTTCTTGGACCGAGTGGATATTTTGGCCCATTACGACGAGGTGGTGCGCAGCCAACGCATGGAAATCCAAGTGCCCTCGGTTGTGGTGCTGCGTGAATACGTCAAACCCCGCAAGCGCGTGGCGTTTACGCGCTTCAACCTGTTTTTGCGCGATGAGTTCACCTGCCAATATTGCGGTTCGCGCCATGACCTGACATTTGACCACGTTGTGCCGCGCAAATTGGGCGGCGTGACCAGTTGGGAAAATGTGGTCGCCGCCTGCGCGCCGTGCAACCTACGCAAAGGGTCTAAAACGCTGCGCGAGTCGGGTATGCGATTGCGCCAACCTGCACGCCGCCCCGATGCCGAAATGTTGCGCAATCTTGGCCGCCGTTTTCCGCCGAACCATTTGCACGAAAGCTGGCTGGATTACCTGTATTGGGACACAGAACTTGACGCATAGCCGCCCTCGCGCTGATGCTGGCACTGGACAGGCCCCGCAGTGACGGGGTAAAGCGTTGCTAGCGCTAACATCGCGGAGGTTGTGACATGGTCGCACGCGTTATTCCGGTCGATTGCTTCGATCTGGTCATCTTCGGGGCGACGGGAGATCTGTCCCGCCGCAAGATTCTGCCGGGGCTGTATCGGCGCTGGAAAGAAGGGCAAATCCCCGAAGGCAGCAGGATCGTTGGGGCCGCGCGCAGCGAGATGGAGTCGGATGCCTTTCGCGCCATGGTGGGAGATGCGCTGTCCGAGTTTTTGCCGGAACGCGAGCTTTTGCCCGAAACGGTTGCCGGGTTTCTGGACATGCTGGACTATGTCACGATCGACGCGCGGGGCGACGCGGGCTGGCCCGATCTTGCGACGCTGATGCGTGCAGACAAGGTGCGTGCCTTCTATCTGTCGGTCGCGCCGGCCTTGTTCGGAGATATTGCCAAACGCCTGAAGGAACGCGGCATTGCCGACCGTGACAGCCGAATCGTCGTGGAAAAGCCCTTCGGCAAGGATTTGGAAACCGCGCGCGCTCTGAATGCGTCCTTGGCCAGCTATTTCAACGAAGACCAGATTTACCGCATCGACCATTACCTTGGCAAAGAGACTGTCCAGAACCTGATGGCGGTGCGCTTTGCCAATATCTTGTTCGAACCCTTGTGGAACGCGCAATATGTGGACCACGTGCAGATCACGGTGGCCGAAACTGTCGGTGTGGGAGGGCGCGGCGAATATTACGACAATTCCGGCGCGATCCGGGACATGGTGCAAAACCATATGATGCAGCTTTTGTGCTTGATTGCCATGGAACCGCCCAGCCGGTTCGACCCCGATGCCATGCGCGATGAAAAGCTGAAGGTCATTCGCGCGCTCGACCCTGTTGCCCCGTCTGAAGTGGTGCGCGGGCAATATCGGGGCAAGGATGATGATGATTACCTGACCCAAGCCGGCAACCCCGACAGCCGCACCGAAAGCTTCGTGGCGATGAAGCTGCATATCTCGAACTGGCGCTGGAAGGGCACGCCCTTCTATTTGCGCACCGGCAAGCGCCTGCGCGCGCGCGCGTCCGAAATTGCGATCACCTTCAAAGAGCCGCCGCATTCTATTTTTGGCGAAAGCAACCAATGGCGCGAGAATGTTCTGGTTATCCGTCTGCAACCTGACGAGGGCATGGACCTGCGCGTGATGATCAAGGAACCTGGGCCGGGCGGGATGCGCCTGAAGGATGTGGCGCTGGACATGAGCTTTGCCGAAGCGCTTGGCGACGATCTGGACATTCCCGACGCCTATGAACGATTGATCATGGATGTGATCCGTGGCAACCAGACATTGTTCATGCGCGGCGATGAGGTCGAGGCGGCTTGGGCTTGGGTCGATCCGGTGCTGGAGATGATGGAGGCCCGTGGCGACAAGCCTGAAAGCTATGAACCGGGTTCGGCGGGGCCAGAAGGCTCGCTGATGCTAATGCATCGCGACGATCGCCGCTGGCGGGAGATCAAGTAATGGACTTTCACGAATATCCGGACCGCGACATGATGATGCTGCGCCTCGCGCAACGCATCGCGTCGGAACTGGGCGAAACCCTACGCAATTCGGACCGGGCCACGCTGTCGGTGCCCGGCGGCACCACGCCGGGGCCAGTGTTCGACACGCTGTCAGGCGCCGATCTGGATTGGTCGCGCGTGTCGGTCATGCTGAACGACGAACGCTGGGTGCCAGAGGATAACCCGCGCTCGAATACCGCGCTGATCCGCACTCGGCTGCTGACCGCGCGCGCAGCAGAGGCGACGTTAGTGCCACTTTATGCCCACACAGCCGAGCCCGAACAGGCGCTCGATGCACTGTCGGATGGCATTCGGCCGCATTTGCCCATCTCTGTGCTGATGCTGGGGATGGGCGCGGATATGCACACGGCCAGCCTGTTTCCCGGTGCCGACAAACTGGCGCAAGCCATGGCCTCTGATGCGCCGCCGCTGATGGCGCTGCGCGCGGAGGCTGTGGGCGAGCCGCGCATCACCCTGACGCTGCCCGTGCTGCGCGCGGCGATGCGTATTCACGTGCTGATTACTGGAACAGAAAAGCGCGCGGCGCTGGAGCGCGCGCGCAATTTGCCGCACGAGCAAGCCCCAATAGCAGCCCTTCTGGACCAAGCGCAGGTGCATTGGGCGGAGTAGGCATAAAAAGCGGGCGCTTTGCGCCCGTTTTGAGTATTTGGGGCAAGATGAAGAGATCTGAGGGACCAAGACAATGAGCACATGGAACGATCTGGCCAAACATCAGCGCGCCGCCGACGCACGGCATATGCTTGACCTGTTCGAAGCAGATCCAAATCGCGCCGAGGGCTTCAGCATTCGCGCGGGCGAGATGCTTCTGGATTATTCCAAGACCAATATTGATGCCACCTGTCGGGATTTGCTGGTGGGGCTGGCAGAGGCGCAGGGCGTGGCCGCAAAGCGCGACGCGATGTTCGCTGGAGCGAAGATAAACGAGACTGAAGGCCGCGCCGTGCTGCATATCGCGCAGCGCGCCGATGATGCCGTCGTGATCGAAGTGGATGGCGTGGATGTCATGCCCGAATTGCGCGCCACCCGTGCGCGCGCCTATGCCTTTGCCGAAGCCGTGCGATCGGGCGCGTTTGCAGGGCAGGGCGGGCGGATCACCGATGTGGTCAATATCGGGATTGGCGGGTCGGACCTTGGCCCGGCCATGGCGACGCTGGCGCTGGAGCCGTTCCATGACGGGCCACGGCTGCATTACGTCTCGAACGTGGATGGCGCACATATTGGTGACACGCTGGAACGGCTAGACCCGGCGACGACGCTGGTGATCGTAGCCTCGAAGACCTTCACCACCATAGAGACGATGACCAATGCCGAAACCGCGCGCGCGTGGATGGCCGAAAAGGTCACGGACCCGGCCGCACAATTCGTCGCCGTCTCTACCGCCGCCGATAAGACCGCCGCTTTTGGCATCGCGCCCGAACGGGTCTTCGGCTTTGCCGATTGGGTCGGCGGGCGCTATTCCATGTGGGGACCGATTGGTCTGGGGCTGATGATCGCCATTGGCGCAGTGCGGTTCGACCGCTTTCTGGCCGGAGCGCGGGCGATGGACGCGCATTTCGTGGAAGCGCCCTTTGCCGAGAACATGCCCGTGATGTTGGCGCTGGTGGGGATCTGGCATAATCAGCTTTGCGGCCACGCCACCCGCGCAGTGCTGCCGTATGATCAGCGCCTGTCGCGCCTTCCCGCGTATCTGCAACAGCTGGAAATGGAAAGTAACGGCAAGCGCGTCGGTATGGATGGCGAAGACCTTGGCCGCCATTGCGGCCCCGTGGTCTGGGGCGAGCCGGGCACGAACGGCCAACACGCGTTTTACCAGTTGATCCACCAAGGCACGCGGGTCGTGCCCTGTGAATTCCTGCTGGCCGCGCAAGGGCATGAGCCGGATCTGGCGCATCAGCACCGCTTGTTGGCCGCGAATTGTCTGGCGCAGGCAGAGGCGTTGATGAAAGGCCGCTCGTTGGAAGAAGCGCGGGCGATCATGGCGGCCAAGGGGCTGGACGGCGCCGAGTTGGAACGCCAAGCGCGCCACCGTGTCTTTCCGGGCAACCGCCCCTCGACCATGTTGCTGTATCCGAAGCTGACGCCCTTTACGCTGGGACAGATCGTGGCGCTCTATGAGCACCGGGTGTTCGTGGAAGGGGCAATTCTTGGCTTGAATTCGTTCGACCAATGGGGGGTCGAGTTGGGCAAGGAACTCGCGACCGCTTTGGGCCCGGTGCTGGAAGGTGCTGATGCGTCTGGCAAGGACGGCTCAACGCAAACGCTGGTCGCCTATCTGCGCGTCCAAGGGGTTTGACAGAGCGCGTATATTGTGAGGCCCCGGCTTAGGGCCGGGGCGCGAGTCTCTTAGTAAGTTGCGATCGTCTCGAAATCCGTCAGCACGGCGCCGGGGGCGATCAGTTCTTCGATGCCCAAGGTCACGCTGGCGGTGGTGCCATCTTCTGACAGCGTTCCGGTGGTGCTTTCGATGCCTTGTCCCGTAACCGAAAAGGTGATCGACAAGCCTGCCAGCATCTAGCGTGCCATGTCGAGCGCTTGCGGGTCATCGCCCATATCCTCCATCTGGCCGGACATGGCCGAAAGCGGCAGAAGCGCGCGCACGCGGTTGCCATCCAGATGGACAAGCTGCGCCTGAATGTCATCCGGGCCGCCTTCGCCATTATCATCCATGATTTCTGTAAAGGTGCCGGTCTGGTCAATCTCGCAGCGCGCATGGGTGTCGGTCATGACCAGCGTGCCGCCATCCTCGGGATCGCAGAAAGACGCATCTTGGCCCGACATCTCGAACATTTGCCGGTCGACCTGCATGTAGCCAGTGACGCGGGCTTCATCCGCGCCCAATATTTCGACATTCATATCCACTTCAACACATGCGGTCAGGGCAAACAGAGCGGGCAGGACAAGAAGCATAGGGCGCATGGTGGGCCTTTGGGGCTAGTGATGAATGACCTCATGATAGGCTGAATTCCTGCCCAAGGACAGGCCGGAATTCTGCGCGCTCTAGCCTGGAAGTGGGTCGATCAGCGTGTCGCCATGTGCGCGGTTGGAGTTGATCGCAGGGCCGACGCGATGAAATCGCACCGTGTTCTCTGAGGCCGGACGCAGAAGTGGGGCCGCGCCATGGCCATCTTCGCCCAGCCATTTCGGCCAATCTTGCTGCGCAAGGATGACCGGCATGCGGTGGTGCAGGGGGCGGAGCGTTTCATTCGCCTGACAGGTGACAATCGCGCAGGTGGCATGGCGCGTATCACCCTGCGCCCAGACCTGCCAGACTCCGGCAAAGGCCAGCATGCCGCCATCGGGCGGATAGATATACCATGGCAGCCGCGCGCCATCGGCATCCTTGGTCCATTCGTAAAACCCGGTTGCGGGGATCAGACAACGCCGCGTGCGCACGGCTGCCGCGAAGGCCGGTTTCGTGGCAATGGTTTCGGCGCGTGCATTGATCAGCAAAGGGCCATCGGTTTCGGATTTATACCAATTCGGCAAAAATCCCCAGCGCATGGGTCCGGCATGGCGCTGGCCTGCGCGGCTGAGGATGGTCAGCACCTTTTGCGTGGGGCATATATTCTGACCATGCGCGGTTGTGCTGTCATTACTCAGGCGCGCGTCGAACAGGCGCGCCACGGCGTCATCTGGCAGGGTTAGGGCAAAGCGTCCGCACATGCAGCGCTTATATCATGGCGCGACCACAGGCTGAACCGGCTTGCGGCGGCTATAGACCAGCCCGCCGATGATGATCGCCAACGCGAGTATGAAGCGGCCGGGCAGATCTTCTGACAATACCACGACCCCCAGAATAACCGACCAGACCGGAACATGGTAATTGACCTGCGACAAGAAACTTGGCCCCGCGCTGCGGATGATCCCGACCAGCAAAAGCGTGGCAAGGCCCGTGGGAAACAGGCCCAGATAGACTAACGCGCTGATGGCCTTTGGGCTTGCGCTGTCGGGTACGCCTTCCAAGGCTAATGCAAGGGGCACCATGACCAAGCTGGCCATTCCAAGCGCCAGCACACCAAAGGCCACCGGGTGCACATCGGGACAGCGCCGGGTGATAATTGCCCCGAGCGCATAGCTGAGCGAGGCGGATAGGCAGCCAACCCGCGCAAGGTTTTCAAGCGCCGAGCCGGAACTGTTCAACACGCCCGGTCCGATCAGCACAGCGACGCCAACAAGCCCCGCCGCGAAGCCAATCGCTTTAGGGCGGGTCAAACGTTCGCCCGGCACGAAGATATGCGCCAGCCCGATCACGAAAAGCGGGATCGCGGCCATCGTGATTCCCGCAAAGCCAGAGGTGACATGTTGCTGAGACCAACTGAGAAGGTAAAAAGGCAGCGCATTCGACAGAATGGCCATTCCGGCGGTATAGACCCAGATGATTGGATCGCGCGGAATCGGGATCTGACTTATCAAGGCCACAGCAGCCAAGATGACAGCTCCAAGCGCTATTCGCCCGGCCGCAATGCTGATCGGGCCGAAGCCGTCAAGTGCCAGAGCTACCCCCAGAAAGGAAGCGCCCCAGATCAAACCAAGCGCATAAAGACCGATCCAGTTGCTTAATGTCGGAGCGGCGGGCATGTCGAATATCTCGTGTCAGGTGTTGAACATGTGCACGAATGCCAATCATGGCATGTCTTGTCCAGTTCAAAAGCGACCGACGCATCTTGCGTTGGCGACTTCTGCACGCTAGCACCTGCGCACCGGATGGGTGGCCGAGTGGTTTAAGGCTCTGGTCTTGAAAACCAGCGTAGGTGAAAGCCTACCGTGGGTTCGAATCCCACCCCATCCGCCACTTGCCCTTGCGAAAGCGTTCTCCAGATCCGGCCGCAGCCGGATTTTTACGTTGTATTCGAGGGTTATGCGGGACGGGCTGAGCACAGGCGTCGGCGCCAGGCGGCCCGGAAGTGGTCTCTCGGGGTCGATATTCTCCGGACCTCATGACTGCGCAGCTTCGGTTCAGACCACTATGTCTCTGTTTTTGTGAATTTTTTTGGCTCCACACGAGAGCCTCTTTGTAATTGCCATATGCACCCGAAAGGTACTGGCGTCTAACCACGCATCCTGCGGGTGGACCCCTTCCTCGGTTACGGAGGGATAGAAGCAACGGTCAGTCCGAGTCAGTATGTCTTGTAAAAGGCCTCGGCCTCGAACTTCACAAACTCCTCGGTCTTGTCGGTGCTTCGACTCACCACCTGCCAAGGCTCCAGCCTAGCGATTTCAGTTTGAAGGTCTTTTGCTGTTTTGTTGCTACACCCAAGAATCTTTTGCACAGAAGTGGCACTCACACCCTCGCATTGAAAAATATAGGCGAACTCAAGAAGTTCTTGAAAATTGAAGAATTCTTGCTGGTAATCGTTCGGCGACTGGCTTGCGAAGAAAACCACAACCCCTTTCGAGCGACCCTCACGAATAATTCTCTGAAGGAAAATGTTCTTTTGACTCAAGTAATTGTGCGCCTCATCAATGACCAAGATACTCCGAATAGTTCGCCTCCCATCTATGACTGGACTGTCCGGCATGTGCGCCATCTCTTTGTACAATCTTTCAATGACAAGATACGCCACTAGTTCCTTCAGGACTGGCATAGCATGTACATCAATTATCAGAGTGCGATTGGAAATCCTCTCAATTGGGGGGGACTCGCTTCCGTGCTTCCAAAAGAGGTCGAAGTCGGAAAGATCACGCAGCACTTCAATGAGGCTATCATCTTTCTTACCATCTTCTTCATAGGCAGCGACTGCAATCTCTAGAATGTCCTGAAAGTCGGGATATGGAGCCGAGGACCCTGCGCGCTTCGCGTATCCAGCCCTAATGGCCTCAGTCAGCGCCCCTTTCTGAACGACACCTAGCTTAGCGTTAATTGAGGCAAAGCTCTCGGCCTTTTCCCGCGCAGAAATGTTTATATTTTGATCGTCATACGAAGGCAGAACGAACGGATTTATTGGCAGGCTTTG
>CAYNWX010000005.1:0-4690 GCA_964401005.1 uncultured Natronohydrobacter sp. | reverse complement strand
ATTTACCGTGCTGCACCACCCGTTGGCCCGCGCGCACGAGGTGTATTTGCGCCAAGTCGTGCATGGCCAGCGCGCTAATGTGCGCGCCTTTTTGGCGCGAGTGCATGGTGTCACCCTGCCGGAAAAAGAAGCGATGGACAGCTACGATACGGACCTGCACCGCGCGGGCTTTCTGGCCTTCCTTCGTTTTGCCGCGGCCAATCTGAATGGGCAAACGGCCATTTCCGTTCTGCCCGCATGGGCTAGCCAGACCAAGGTGATTGAAGGGGTGATGGGACAGGCCCCGATCCATCATCTGCTGCGAGTCGAGGGCTTGGAACGCGATCTGCCGGCCTTGGGCCGCGATCTGGGGCTGGAACTGCCGCAATTCGTGCCGCTCGCCGCGCCGCGCCGCTTTACCCTAAGCGCCATTTACGATGCCGAGATAGAGGCCGCGGGGCGCGCCGCCTATGGCCTTGATTACGAGGCGCTGGGCTTTGAGGATTGGGCGGGCTGACCCCTGCCGATCCGCGCTTGGGGGCTTTGCCCCCGCCCGGACCCGTTCCGGGCCCGGACTCCCGCAGGATAGTTTTGCAAGGATGAAGGGGCGGGGGTCAGAGGCGCGAGAGTCGTTCTGTCAGAAGGGTGAAGAACCCGTCAGCATCTACATCTCCGATGAACAGCGCATTGGGCGCGCGCCCGCTGACGCGCCACCAATCGGCCACCGTCATGCCAAGGGTCAAGTCCGAGCCGGTTTCAATTTCGACGTTGATGTGGCGGCCGCTGAAAAGCTCGGGCGCGATCAGGTAAGCGATGGTGCAGGGGTCGTGCAGCGGGGCGCCGGAGGAGCCGTATTTTTCCTTGTCGAACCGCTCGAAGAAATCGGTCCAACTGGCGACAGCTGGGCCGACTTGGCCGGGCAGAGCGCGGAAGGCTTCGACGCGCGGGGGCGTGACTAGCGCCTTGTGGGTCACGTCGAGCGGCATGACCACCAGATCAAGGCTCGCGCCAAAGACGATCTTGGCGGCTTCGGGGTCGACATAGATGTTGAATTCGGCGGTGGGGGTGATGTTGCCCACCTCGAAATACGCCCCGCCCATAAGCACGATTTGCTGAATGCGCGGGATGATGTCGGGGGCGCGCTGCATGGCCGTGGCGATATTGGTGAGTGGGCCGATGGGCACCAGCGTCACCGTGCCAGCAGGTTCGCGGCGCAGCGTGTCGATCAGGACATCGACCGCGTGGCCCTCTGCCAAGGGCATTGTCGGCGCAGGCAGATCGACACCGTCAAGGCCTGTCTTGCCGTGGACATGTTCCGCCGTCACCAGCTTGCGCTGCATCGGTGCGTCGCAGCCTGCATGAACGGGAATATCCGCGCGCCCGGCCAATTCGCAGACCTTACGCGCGTTCAGATGGGTCAGCGCCAGCGGCACATTGCCCGCAACACAGGTAATTCCCAGCACCTCTAGTTCTGGCGAGGCAAGCGCCAAGAGAATCGCAACCGCATCATCCTGTCCGGGATCGGTGTCTATGATGATTTTGCGTGGCATGGCCGTTCTCCTATCGCGTTCAGCGCAAGATGCGTAGCCTATCGGGGTAGTGCAAGCCCCGTTCTTGGGGCGCGGGGCATAGTTCTTAATGATTGCGCTGGCGTTCCATGGCAGACTTGCATGCAAGTGACCCAATGACAGGAGCCAGAATGTTGCGCTTTGTGTTTTTTCTTTTGCTCGCCAGCCTGGCGGCTGCGCAGGATTTCGCGTTTCGGATAGCGCCGACAGAAAATTGCCTATGGGAAAGCGGCGAAGGCGGCGACAAGCGCGCCTGCATCGGGCAAGCCGCTGCCCAGTGCATGGACCAGCCCGGCGGGTCCAGCACGGTGGGCATGGGGTTCTGTCTGGACCGCGAACTAAACTGGTGGGACGCCATGCTGAATGATGCCTATGGCCAATTGATGCAGGCCATGCGTTCGGCGGATGAAGGTCTACCGGCAGACTTGGCCATTCAGGCCAGTAGTTTGCGCGACATGCAACGCGCTTGGATCGCCTACCGCGATGCGCGCTGCAGCCATGAGGCATCGCTTTGGCAAGGGGGTACCGGGTCGGGACCTGCCTATCTGAATTGCCTGATGTTGGAAACCGCGGAACAGGCGCTTTACCTAGGCGCGCTCTATTCCGGCGAGGGGTGATGCGGTCATGGTGTCGCTGCTGCAAATGCAGCAAAAACTCTTTGCAAGCGCGGCAAGTCATTCAAAATGCTGAATGTTAGCTGTATGCAAAGGTATTCAAATAACGCTTTTTCCGCTTCTGGACGGCCTAGTTCAGTTGACCAACCCGCCGTTGCAGAGTAGATGAAGCAAAGCCAATGTTGGCGGGGTAACCCGCTGGCAAAGTTCGGTGCAGCATAAGCTGCCTGCGAAAGGAGCCAAAGGTGCAAGACCTCCTCGCGTCCTACCTGCCCATCGTGATCTTTTTGGCTATTGCCGTGGCGTTGGGCTTGGTGCTGCTGCTATCGGCCATCGTGATCGCAGTGCGCAACCCCGACCCGGAAAAAGTGTCGGCCTATGAATGCGGCTTCAACGCTTTCGATGATGCGCGCATGAAATTCGATGTGCGGTTTTACTTGGTGTCGATCCTGTTCATCATTTTCGACTTGGAAATCGCGTTTCTGTTCCCGTGGGCCGTGGCCTTTGGCGACATGTCGATGACCGCGTTCTGGTCCATGATGGTTTTTCTGGCGGTGCTGACCGTGGGCTTTGCCTATGAATGGAAGAAGGGGGCGCTGGAATGGGAGTGATGACCGGGGCGAATACCGCAGGCGCCGACCGCGAGGTTGCAACGCAATCGCTGAACCGCGAATTGCAGGACAAGGGCTTCCTGCTCACCTCGACCGAAGACATCATCAATTGGGCGCGCAATGGCTCGTTGCACTGGATGACCTTCGGCCTTGCTTGCTGCGCAGTCGAGATGATGCACACCTCCATGCCGCGCTACGATCTGGAACGTTTTGGCACCGCGCCGCGCGCGTCCCCACGCCAATCGGACCTGATGATCGTGGCAGGCACGCTGACCAATAAAATGGCGCCCGCTTTGCGCAAGGTCTACGACCAGATGCCAGAACCGCGCTATGTGATCAGCATGGGCAGCTGCGCCAATGGCGGCGGCTATTACCATTACAGCTATTCCGTGGTGCGTGGCTGCGACCGCGTGGTTCCGGTGGATATCTACGTGCCCGGTTGCCCTCCAACTGCAGAGGCGCTGCTTTACGGAATCCTGCAATTGCAACGCAAGATTCGCCGCACCGGCACACTGGTTCGGTAAGGGGGAAATATGAGCGCAGCCTTGGAAGAAATCACCGCCCTGATTGACGCGCGCATGTCCGACACCGTGGTCGGCCAAGAGATTGCCTTTGGCGAGTTAACCGTGACAACGACATTGGCGCATCTGCCGGTTCTGGTGCGCTGGTTGCAAACCGATGAAGCGATGCGCTTCTCGACCTTGGTCGACATCACAGCGGTGGACTATCCCGGACGCGCCGACCGGTTCGAGGTCGTTTATCACTTCCTATCGATGTATCGCAATCATCGCATCCGGCTGAAACTAATGGCAGGGGAGGATGATATCGTGCCCTCGATCACCGGCATCCACCCTTCCGCCAATTGGTTCGAGCGCGAAGTGTTCGACATGTTCGGCACCCTGTTCTCGGGCCACCCGGATTTGCGGCGCTTGCTCACCGACTATGGCTTCCGTGGCCATCCGCTGCGTAAGGATTTTCCGACCACGGGCTACACCGAAGTGCGGTATGACGAAACGCTCAAGCGTGTGGTTTATGAACCTGTAAGCCTTGTGCAGGAATACCGCCAGTTTGATTTCATGTCTCCATGGGAAGGGGCTGAATACGTCCTACCGGGTGACGAAAAGAAGGAGGCTACGACATGATGGATGGATCCTACACGCCGGACACGCTGACGCAAGAGCAGCGCATCCGCAATTTCAACATCAATTTCGGCCCCCAACACCCCGCGGCGCATGGCGTTTTGCGCTTGGTTCTGGAATTGGATGGCGAGATCGTCGAACGCTGCGACCCGCATATTGGCCTGCTGCACCGTGGCACTGAAAAGCTGATGGAGAGCCGCACCTACCTGCAGAACCTGCCCTATTTCGACCGGCTTGATTATGTCGCGCCGATGAATCAGGAACATGCCTGGTGCTTGGCCATCGAGCGGCTGACAGGCGTGGAAGTGCCGCGTAGGGCCTCGCTGATCCGGGTGCTTTACTCCGAGATCGGGCGCATCCTGTCGCATCTGCTGAACGTGACCACGCAGGCGATGGATGTCGGCGCGCTGACCCCGCCGCTCTGGGGGTTCGAGGAACGCGAAAAGCTGATGATCTTCTACGAGCGGGCCTGCGGGGCGCGCTTGCACGCAGCCTATTTTCGCCCCGGCGGCGTGCATCAAGACCTGCCGCCCGAGTTGATCGATGATATCGAGGAATGGGCGCATGCTTTCCCCAAGTTGCTGGATGATATCGACACGCTGCTGACTGAAAATCGCATTTTCAAACAACGCAACGCAGATATCGGGATCGTTTCGGAACAGGAAATCCTCGATTGGGGCTATTCCGGCGTGATGGTGCGCGGGTCGGGGCTGGCGTGGGATCTGCGCCGCGCGCAACCCTATGAATGCTATGACGAATTCGACTTCAAGATCCCCGTC
>CAYNWX010000004.1:0-4392 GCA_964401005.1 uncultured Natronohydrobacter sp. | reverse complement strand
AGCGCGCACCGATTGCAATGACGCGATATTCAGCACCCGCCCCCAACCGCGCGCGGCCATGCCCGGCGCCAAGTGCTGCACCAGCAGGAAAGGCGCGCGCAGGTGCAGCGCCATGTGCAGATCGAACGCCTCTGGCGTGACTTGGCCGTAAGGTTCGCGCAGGTTGACGCCAGCGGCGTTGACCAAAATGTCCACGTCGCCCGCCGCCTCCGCCAGCCCTTTCAACGCAGCCGCATCGGCCAGATCGGTCGGGTGGGCGCTGGCGTCAATGCCATCAGCCGCCAGTTCCGCCACCGCCGCATTCAGCTTGTCCGGCGCGCGGGCGGCAAGGGCAACAGACGCCCCAGCCAGCCCCAGCGCGCGCGCCATGGCCAGACCAATGCCCGAATTGCCCCCCGTCACCAGCGCGCGCCGACCGGTCAGGTCGAACAGATGCGCCAGACGCATCAGACGGACTCGACCGGCGCGCCAAGGTCGAAATTATGGCCGGGATAGTATTTGGCCAGCCGCACATCGGCGGTGCGGGCATGGGCCTCCATCCCTTCCAGCCGGGAAATGCGGGCGGTGCGGATGCCCAGCTCCTTGCTGGCCTCGCGGTTGGCTTTCTGCCATGTCAGGGGTTTGAGGAACTTGTGCACCGACAGACCCGCCGAATACTTGGCGGCGTATTTCGTGGGCAGGATGTGGTTTGGGCCGGAACATTTGTCGCCATAAGCAACGGTTGTTTCCTCGCCCACGAACAAGCTGCCGTAATTGGTCAGGTTCGCCATCCACCAATCCAGATCGGCGCAGTGCAATTCAAGATGCTCTGACGCGTAGACATCCGAAACCTCAACCAATTCTTCGCGGGTGTCGCACAAGATCACCTCGCCATAGTCGCGCCACGCCGCATCCGCCGCTTCGCGGGCGGGTTCGGGAAGGGTGGCAATCAGTTCGGGCACGCGGGCCATGACGGTTTCTGCCAAGGCTTTATCATCGGTGAACAGCCATGCGGGGGATTCGTGGCCATGTTCCGCCTGCCCCACCAGATCGACCGCAACAATCTCCGGGTCAGCCGACGCATCGGCGATGATCCCGATTTCGGACGGGCCCGCGAAGACATCAATCCCCACCTTGCCAAACAGGGTGCGCTTGGCTTCGGCCACGAATTTGTTGCCGGGGCCGACGATGACATCGGCAGGTTTGCCCGTGAACAGCCCATAAGCCATAGCGGCAATCGCCTGCACGCCGCCCAAGGTCAGAACAATATCCGCCCCCGCTTCGCGCATCGCATATAGCACATAGGGGTGCATCCCGCCACCGCGGTAAGGGGTGGAGCACGCGATCACGGTTTTCACGCCCGCGGCTTTGGCGGTCGCTACCGACATGCAGGCCGACGCGATATGCGCATAGCGCCCGGTTGGCACGTAGCAGCCTGCCACGTTGCACGGCACCCATTTTTGCCCCGCCGTCAGGCCCGAGGGCATCGTCATTTCAAAATCCTTGACCGAGTCGCGCTGCGCGACAGCGAAGGTGCGGACCTGTTCCACGGCAAAGGCGATATCTTCCTTAACCTGATCAGGCACTTCCTTGGCGCGGGCGTCCATTTCCTCGCGGGTGACAAGGATCGCGCCGTCCCATTTATCCAGCGCCTTTGCGTAATGCTTAACCGCCTCTTCGCCCTCAGCCTCAATCCGTGACAGCATTTCGTTCACAACGCGCTGCGCTTCGGCAGAGTTGGTTTCGGGCGTCTTTTCCGCCTTTTTCAGATAGGTCGTTGCCATCTGCTTTTTCCTTTGTCTTGAGTTGGCAAGCCGCACTCAGCGCATAAGCGGCGGCAAGAAGGTTGTCGAAATCGCGGGGATGAAGGCGATCATCAGCACGACGATCAGCATCAGAACCATGAAGGGAATGGCCCGGTAGGCGATTTTCAGGATGGATTCGCCCGTAAGCCCCGACACCACGAACAGGTTCAGCCCCAAGGGCGGGGTGATAAACCCGACCCCAAGCGTGGTGATCATCATGATGCAGAACTGCACATCATTCATGCCGATTTCCTGCGCCAGTGGGAACATCAGCGGCGCGAGGATCACGATATTCGGCGTGGTTTCCATCACGCAGCCCGCGATGATCAAGATCGCAATCATCAACAGGATGATGATGACCGGGTTTTCCGACACCGTGGTCATGGCATAAACGAAGCCCTGCGGCACACCGATGATGGCCATGGCCTGCGACAGCGGCAACGAGAAGGCTACGATGGGCAGGATCACGCCGTTCACCTTGGCGGAAGAAATCATCATCGAGGGGAAATCGGATATCTTCAGCGTGCCAAGCAGGAACCCCATGGCGATGGTCACGGTTACGGCGGCGGCGCCCGCTTCGGTCGGGGTCAAGCGGCCCGAGAAGATGCCATAGAAGATGATGCCGGGGATCATGAAGGCATACCAGCCTTTCGCCAGCACCCGACCAAGGTTTGCGGCCCATTCGCCAAAGCTCATCAACTGCCCTTCGGCCTTGGCCATCTTGCGGCTGACGATGATGTTGGTGACAAGGATGGACAGCAGGATCAGCAGGCCCGGAATGATCGCCGCCTTGAAGAGCGTGCTGGCGGATATGCCCAGCACAAGGCCGATGACAATATAAGCAATCGAGGGCGGGATCAGGATGCCGGTGCAGGCCCCCGCCGCGACCAAAGCGCAGGCATAGGGGCGGGCATAGCCAGCTTCCACCAGCCGGTCGATGGTCATACGGTCCACGGCGGCGGCACCCGCCGCGTCCGACCCGGAAATGGCAGAGAACATGCCACAAACCAGCACCGTCGCGGACCCAAAGCCGCCGCGCGCCCAGCAGGTCAGCGCATCGGCCACGTCCAGAAACTTGCGCGACAGCCCCGTGCGGACCAACACATCCCCCGTCAGGATGAACAAGGGCACCGCCGTCAGCGCGAAATGGTCAATGCCGCCGAACAGCGTTTCGCCCACCACGCCCACGGGCAAGGCTTGCGACATATACAAGATGCCGATAGACGCCACCCCGATGCAGGCCCAGATCGGCACGCCCAGCGCGATTAGCACGAAGAAAACGATCAGTGGCAGGTAGAAATCCCAGCCCAGTTCGACCGTGAATTGTTCCAGTGTCCATTGCATGGCAATCCCCTTAATCGAACAGTTTTTCGCCGGTGAATGGCGGCTCGTCGCGGCGCAAACTGCCGATGTCGCGCCAGATGGATTGCAGCAATCGCGCCGTGACCATGCTGAAGCCTATCGGCACGGCCAGCAGGAAATAGACCATCGACACGCGCAACCCGTGGCTGACCGACCCAAACCGCATAGAGGTTTCGACCGCATGCCATGACCAGATGACCACGGCGACAGCGACCGCCAGCATGATCAGGTCGCCCAAGAGATACAGCAGCGTTTGCGCTCGGTGCGGCAGCGCGTGAAAGATCACGTCAATGCGGATATGCGCGCGGTCCTTGATGGCCGCCGACGCCCCGATCCAAACAAGGTAGATGAAGGAATACCGCACCAGTTCCTCGCCCCAGATGGACGAATAGGCCAGAACCTCGCGGCGGATCACCTCGACCACCATGGCGGTGACAAGCAGGATGTAAAAGAAGAGCAATGCCCAACGTTCGGCATTGCGGTCCAACGCGCGCAGCATGGCCGGTCCCTTTCGGTCTGTATCTGGTCAGGGCGGGGAGACCGGCGGGAAACAAGGCCCGCCGGTCAAAGCCAATTAGGCGTCGTGCACCGGGATGCCGGCATAGGTATCGGCGGCTTCGGCAAGCCCGTTGAACGTGTCCATGTCGCCTGCGAGTTCCATTTTGAAACTGTCCCACTCGCTGCGCTGGTAGCCCACGGTTTCGCGCCATTCGTTCAGCTGGTCTTCGCTTAGGCTGTGGAATTGCACGCCCGCCTTGCGCATTTCGGCCATGGCGTAGTTGCGCGCCGAAGGCACCTTGGCAAGGTTCTGCATCATGGTGATGCGGCCTGCTTCCTCGATTCCGTCTTGGACATCGGAGGGCATGGAATTGAACCATTCAAGGTTCATCGAATAAACTTGGCTGTCCGGCACCGGCTGGTTGAAAGTGACATGGCTGAGGAGGTCGCGGAAGCCAAACACGTTCAACGCGCCCACGGACGGGTCAAGCGCATCGGCTACACCCTGTGTGATCGCCGACGGCGTTTCGCCCCAAGCCACCGGCGTCGGGTTCGCACCCGCCATCGAGTAATATTGCTGCAACATCAGCGAACCGGGGACGCGGAATTTCACGCCACGCAGGTCGGACGGCACCAAAGCAGGGTTTTCGATTCCCTTGCGCAGGGCAACCACACGCGGGTCGATGACAATGTAGAACAGGGGCTTGAAGCCGCGCTCTTCGACCTTGGGGTGAACGTTATTGATCCA
>CAYNWX010000003.1:0-13885 GCA_964401005.1 uncultured Natronohydrobacter sp. | reverse complement strand
CGTGCGCCCGCGCGCCGCGCGCCAGACCATAAGACCGAATAGGACGGAACATGCCGGTTTTCCTGAATGCCAATGCGCCCGATTTCGAGGCGTCTTTCGCAGCCCTGTTGTCAGCCAAGCGCGAAGAGGCGGTCGATGTCGATGACACGGTTGCGGCCATCATCGCCGATGTGCGTGCGCGCGGCGATGCCGCCGTGATCGAACTGACCGCGCGGTTCGACAAGCTGGAGCTGACGCCGGAAACTCTGGCCTTTTCCCCCGCCGAGATTGAGGCTGAAGTTGCCAAGGTTCCATCCGGTGAGCGCGCCGCACTTGAACTGGCCGCAGAGCGCATCCGCGCCTATCACGACCGCCAACGCCCCGAGGATGCGCGCTGGACGGATGACATGGGCGCGGAATTGGGCTGGCGTTGGGGGCCGGTTGCAGCGGCGGGCCTGTATGTGCCGGGCGGGTTGGCCAGCTACCCGTCCTCTGTCTTGATGAACGCGATCCCCGCGCAGGTTGCTGGGGTGGAGCGTTTGATCATCTGTGCCCCCACACCGGGTGGCGTCGTCAACCCGCTGGTGCTGCTCGCTGCGCAAATCGCGGGCGTGGATACCATCTACCGCATTGGCGGCGCACAGGCCGTGGCGGCAATGGCTTATGGGACACAGACGATTGCGCCCGTCGACAAGATCACCGGGCCGGGCAATGCCTATGTGGCCGCCGCCAAGCGCCGGGTCTTCGGGCGCGTGGGCATTGACATTATCGCGGGTCCGTCAGAGATTCTGGTCATCGCCGATCGCGACAACGACCCCGATTGGATCGCGCTGGACCTGCTATCTCAGGCCGAGCATGACGAATCTGCACAATCCATCCTGATCACAACGGATGACGGCTTTGGCCGCGCGGTCGCAGAAGCGGTCGATAAGAGGTTGAAAACGTTGGAACGCCGCGCCATCGCGGGCCCAAGCTGGCGCGATTATGGCGCCGTGATCGTGGTGAATGATCTGGCGCAGGCCGCCGCCCTGTCGGACCGGATTGCGCCGGAACATCTGGAACTGTGCGTGTCCGACCCCGATGCGCTGCTGGACCAGATCAAGCACGCGGGCGCAGTGTTTCTGGGCCATTGGACGCCGGAAGCGATTGGCGATTACATCGGCGGGCCGAACCACGTTTTGCCCACGGCGCGCTCGGCGCGGTTTTCCAGCGGGCTGTCGGTGCTCGATTTCATGAAACGCACGACGCTGGCGAAAATGACGCCCGAAGCACTGCGCGCGATTGGCCCTGCCGCAGAGACCCTTGCCATCAGCGAAAGCCTGCAAGCGCATGGGCTGAGTGTGCGCGCCCGACTGGACCGCCTGAACCGCTGACATTGGCGCCCGCAGCCAGCGTCAGGTTTCGAGTATTTTTGGCAAGATGAAGGTGCGGGGGCTTTCCTTGTGCCTGTCCACATGCAAGGTTTCAGGCACTAGCTAGGGGGCTTGCATGGTCGCGCTCTGTGTATTCGACGCTTATGGCACCTTGTTCGATGTGGACGCTGCCGCGCGCGCAGCGGCACACGAACTGGGGGGTGCGGCGCTGGCGGCGCATTGGCCGCAGCTTTCGGCGGATTGGCGGCGCAAGCAGTTGGAATATACATGGCTGCGGTCCTTGGCGGGAGCTCATGCCGATTTCTGGCAGATCACACAAGATGCGTTGGACTGGGCGCTAGAGGCAGCGAGGCTTGAGGATGCAGCCTTGCGCGCGCGGCTTCTGGACCTGTATCGCAGGCTGGACCCATTCGAGGAGGTGCCAGAGGTTTTGCGAGCTTTGCAAGGGCAGGGGATGAGGCTGGCGATCCTGTCGAATGGAAGCCGCGACATGCTGGCAGATGCGGTCGCCTCTGCCGGGCTGGACGGCGTGTTCGACGCGGTCCTGTCGGTTGATGAGGTGGGTATCTTCAAACCCGCGCCTGCGGTTTATGACATGGTCAGTGCGCGCTTTGGCACCGAACCGGGCGATGTCTTGTTCGTCTCCTCGAACGGTTGGGACATTTGCTCGGGTGCTGCCTACGGCTTTCGTACGCTCTGGGTGAACCGCGCGGGCGCACCGATGGACCGCCTGCACGGCGCACCTGACCGGCAAGCCCGCGACCTGCGCGTGCTGCCAGACCTGATCGGGGAGCTATGACATGCCCGTATTTTTCGCCGGCGATGGCGCAGAGCTGCATTACACGGATGAGGGCCATGGCCGCCCGCTGCTGTGCCTGTCGGGATTGACGCGCAACGGCTCCGATTTCGACTACCTTGCCCCACATCTGCCGCCGCTGCGGTTGATCAGACTGGATTATCGCGGGCGCGGGCGGTCGCAATGGACGGGGGCTGCGACATATACCGTGATGCAAGAGGGCGCCGACGTGCTGGCTCTGTTAGATCATCTGGGACTGGAACAGGTGGCGATCTTAGGCACGTCGCGCGGCGGGCTGATCGGCATGTATCTGGCGATTATCGCCAATGACAGGTTGCGCGGGCTGTGCCTGAACGACATTGGTCCAGTTGTCGAGGCCGAAGGGCTGGACAAGATCGACGCGTATATTGGTCGCAACCCGTCTGCCCACAGTTATGGCGAGGCCGCACTGGCCTTGGCACGCGCCATGCCGGAATTCGACGTGCCAAGCAGCCGTTGGGCGCAAGAGGCGCGCAAGCATTTCGTGAAAACCGACCAAGGCTTGCAGATCAATTACGACCCGGCCTTGCGCGATGCCTACTTGGCCGCGCGCGCGGGCGGGGCAGGCGATCTGTGGCCCATGTTCCATGCCTGCGCAGGATTGCCGCTGGCCTGCATCCGTGGCGCGAATTCGACCTTGCTCAGCAGCGCGACCTTGGCCGAAATGGCCCGCCTGC
Organism: uncultured Natronohydrobacter sp.; assembly: GCA_964401005.1. GTDB lineage: Bacteria > Pseudomonadota > Alphaproteobacteria > Rhodobacterales > Rhodobacteraceae > Roseinatronobacter. The sequence goes on along the minus strand of CAYNWX010000003.1, from coordinate 11,021 downwards.
GCCTCGATATGGTCGTCGAAGAGGTGCCGGGGCGCGGCCATGTGCCGTTTCTGGACGAGCCGGAATCCTTAAGGGCCATCAACACTTGGCTGGGGATGTGCCTGTGAACATTGCCATGATCGACGCCGCCGCGTCCCGTCTGGCGGGCCATGCGCGGACCACACCGCTTCTGTCCTCGCCCTTTCTGGATGCGATTGCGGGGCGGCGCGTGCTGGTCAAGGCCGAGTGCCTGCAACATACTGGCAGCTTCAAATATCGTGGCGCGCGGGCGGCTTTGTCGGCTTTGCCCAAGGGCACGCGCGGGGTTCTGGCTTGCTCCTCTGGCAACCACGCGCAAGGCGTGGCGCTGGCCGCACAGGAATTGGGGCTTGCCGCGGTGATCCTCATGCCGTCCGACGCGCCGCGTGTTAAGCTGGACAACACCGCCGCATTGGGGGCACAGGTCGTGACTTATGACCGCGCCACGACCGACCGTGACGCCTTGGCAGCGGACATGGCCGCCGGGCGGGGGCTGGAGTTGATCCACCCTTTCGACAATCCGCAAGTGATTGCGGGCCAAGGCAGCGTCGGGCTGGAGATTGCCGCGCAAGCCAATGTGGCCCAAGCCGATGTGCTGGTCTGTTGCGGTGGCGGCGGGCTGACGGCGGGGGGTGCACTGGCCTTGGGAGCCCGCGCGCCGGGGCTGAAGGTTCGGCCTGTCGAACCAGAAGGCTTTGACGATGTGGCCTGTTCACTGAAAGCGGGCCGCATCTGGCACAACCCCGCCCGACCCGGCCTGTGCGATGCTGTGCTGACACCCGCGCCGGGCAAGCTGACCTTCCCGATCCTGCAACGTCTTTGTGGGTCCGGACTTGTTGTAACCGATGCACAGGCGCTTGCCGCCATGGCGTTAGCGTATGAGCGGCTGAAACTGGTGCTGGAGCCGGGCGGCGCGGTGGCGCTTGCAGCGGCACTTTTCTTGCCCGATGCGGTGCAGGGCGACACGGTGATTGCCGTGGCCACTGGCGGCAATGTCGACCGTGATGTGTTCATCCGCGCCCTGAATGAGGGAGGTCCAGATGCCCATCGCCCAGCTTGATGGCGTAGACATTTATTATGAGCTGACTGGCCCCGAAGATGGGTTGCCCTTTGTGCTGTCCAATTCTCTAGGGTGCACGCTGGAAATGTGGGACCCGCTGTTGCCGCACTTGCCTGACGGCTTGCGCATCTTGCGCTATGACCGGCGCGGGCATGGGCGCTCGGGCGTGCCGCCCGCGCCCTATTCCATGGGCCAGCTTGTGCGCGATACCGAACAGCTTCTGGACCATCTGGCGCTGGGGCCTTGCGTGTTTCTGGGCCTGAGCATTGGCGGACTGGTCGCGCAGGGGTTGGCGGTCAAACGCTCCGATCTAGTCCGCGCGCTGATCCTGTCGAACACGGCAGCCCGCATTGCGACAAATGCCATCTGGCAAGAGCGCGCCGCAACCGCCCGCGTCAAGGGGCTAGAGGCTTTGGCCGATGCCACCATGGAGCGTTGGTTCACGCCTCGGTTCCGCGCGTCGCCCGATTTTGCGCGCTGGCGCGCAATGTTCTGTGCCACGCCGCTGGATGGCTGGACCGGTTGCGCCGCAGCCATCGCGGGCACCGATTTCTACACCACCACCGCCACGCTGCGCCTACCCACGCTGGGAATTGCGGGCGACCGCGACGGGTCCACCCCACCCGACTTGGTGCGCGAGACGACAGACCTGATCCCCGGTGCGGACTTCGTTCTTTTGCGCCCGGCTGGCCATCTGCCCCATATCGAGAAACCGGCAGACTACGCACAGGCGCTCAGCGATTTCTTGACCCGTCACCAGCTTCATCTTGCCAAAAATACTCAATGTTGCGACGGCCATCATGGGGCGAATGGGCAGAATGGGTAAATCCCCGTTTCCCTTGGCCAGCCCCCGCGCTAGACTGATGCGAAACCAGCTAGGATTGGCATGAGCGAGCAATATCAGGTTCTGGCGCGCAAATACCGCCCCGAGAGTTTTGCCGATCTGATCGGGCAAGATGCGATGGTGCGCACCTTGCGCAATGCCTTTGCCGCCGACCGGATTCACCACGCCTTTATCATGACCGGCATTCGCGGCACCGGCAAAACCACCACTGCGCGGATCATCGCCAAGGGGCTCAATTGCATCGGGACGGACGGGCAGGGCGGGCCGACGACTGAGCCTTGCGGTGTTTGCGAGCATTGCCGCGCCATCATTGAAGGCCGCCATGTCGATGTGATGGAGATGGACGCCGCATCCCGCACCGGCGTGGGCGATATTCGGGAAATTATCGACAGCGTCGCCTATCGCGCGGCTTCTGCGCGCTACAAGATATACATCATCGACGAAGTGCACATGCTGTCGAACAACGCGTTTAACGCGCTGTTGAAAACGTTGGAAGAACCACCCACACATGTGAAATTCATCTTTGCCACGACCGAGATTCGCAAAGTCCCGGTCACGGTGCTGTCGCGCTGTCAGCGGTTTGATTTGCGGCGCATTGAACCTGAAGTGATGATCGCACATCTGGACCGCGTTGCCAAAGCTGAAGGCGGGCAGGTGGCGGCAGATGCCCTTGCGCTGATCACCCGCGCCGCCGAAGGGTCGGTGCGCGATGCGATGTCGCTTCTGGACCAAGCCATCAGCCATGGCGCGGGCGAAACCACCGCCGACCAGGTGCGCGCCATGCTGGGGCTGGCCGACCGCGCGCGGGTGCTGGACTTGTTCGACCATATCATGCGCGGCGACGCGGGCGCGGCACTCTCGGAACTGGCCGCGCAATATGCCGACGGGGCCGACCCGATGGCGGTGTTGCGCGATCTGGCCGAGATTACCCATTGGCTGAGCGTGACGCAGATCACGCCCGAAGCGGGCAACGACCCGACCATCAGCCCCGAAGAACGCGACCGGGGCGCGCAGATGGCCGCGGCCCTGCCGATGCGGGTGCTGACACGAACATGGCAGATGCTGCTGAAGGCGCTGGAGGAAGTTGCCAGCGCGCCCAACGCCATGATGGCTGCTGAAATGGCGATCATCCGGCTGACCCATGTCGCCGATCTGCCCAGCCCGGAAGAGATTTTGCGCAAATGGCACGACCAGACCCCGCCTTCGGGCGGCGCGCCCGCGCCTGCGCCGCGTGGGTCCACTGGCAGCATGGCCCCGCGCGTGATGTCGGGCGGTGCATCGCATGGCCCGCAAGCCGCGCTTGCCGGGGCGGTGCCCGCGCTGTCGGACTATCCCGATTTTGATAGCGTCGTAGCCCTGATCCGGGAGCGCCGCGACATGACCCTGTTGGTCGAGGTGGAAACCAACCTGCGCCTTGTGCGGTACAGCCCCGGCCGGATCGAATTTCAGCCGACCGAAAGCGCGCCAGTCGACCTTGCCCAACGCCTTGGTGCGCGGCTGCAAGGCTGGACCGGGGCGCGTTGGGCCGTCTCTGTGGCCAATGCAGGCGGGGCTGCGACGATTGCCGAAACGCAGGCGGCTCAGCAGGATGCCGACGAAGAAAAAGCCTTGCAGAACAGCCTTGTCTTGGCGGTTCTGGAGGCGTTCCCAAAGGCGAAAATCGCCGAAATCCGGCCCCTGACCCCGCCAGAGGATGAAGCCGCCACTGCCGCTTTGCCAGAGGTCGAGGATGAATTCGATCCCGATTGGGACCCGTTTGAAGACACATGAAGAAAGGGCACTAACATGTTGAAAGGTTTGGGCGGTATGGCCGATATGGCCAAGATGATGAAAGCCGCGCAAGAAATGCAGGGCAAGATGAATCAGCTTCAGGAAGACCTGAAGGCGATCACTGTCACCGGAGAATCCGGGGCGGGCCTTGTAAAAGCCACTGCGACTGCGAAGGGCGAATTGACCGCGCTCGACATTGATCCGTCGATCTTCAATTCGGATGACAAGGAAGTGGTCGAAGACCTGATCTTGGCGGCCATCAAGGATGCGCAAGCCAAAGCCGAAGCCCGCTCGCGCGAGGAGATGGCCAAGATCGCGGAAAGCATGGGGCTGCCGCGCGATATGAACCTGCCGATGTAACTCGCGCATGGCCGATGCCCGTGACGAAATTGATGCGCTGATTGGCCAATTCGCGCGGCTGCCGGGGCTGGGGCCACGGTCCGCGCGGCGTATGGTGTTGCACCTGTTGCAGCGACGCGATCAGGCGCTGCGGCCGTTGGTCATGGCGCTCGACCGCGTGGCGCAGACGGCGCAGCCCTGCACGCGCTGCGGCAATATCGGCACCGCGCCTCTCTGTGACATCTGCGCCGACTCCAAGCGCGCCACGGGCGAAATTTGCGTGGTCGAAGATGTGGCCGATCTCTGGGCGATGGAGCGTGGGCAGGCCTTTTCGGGCCGCTACCATGTGCTGGGGGGCACGCTCTCGGCGCTGGATGCCGTTGGGCCGGATGATTTGCGCATTCCAGACCTACTGGAGCGCATTGCGGCCGAAGGCGTGCGCGAAGTGATCCTAGCGCTTGGCGCAACGGTCGATGGCCAAACAACCGCCCATTACATAGCCGAAGCTTTGGAGGACACCGGCGTGACGCTGAGCGCTTTGGCGCAGGGCGTGCCAGTCGGCGGCGAGCTGGATTTTCTGGACGATGGCACGATCGGGGCTGCTTTGCGTGCGCGCCGGGCGTTCTGACGCTCTAGCCTTAACCAATTTTTAACCTGCTTCATGCTTCACTCTCGAAGCCGTTCCAAGCGGCTTTCCGGGTTAGGGCGGTGGCAGGGTTGCAAACAAACGGATTTCTGGATCGGCGATCTGCCAGCGCGTTCGGCCCAATGCCAAGCGCGCAAGGTGTTCCCGATAAGGGTTCTTCAAGGCCGCTGGGCGAGATCCTTCGTGAACTGGGCGCGGTGACTGCGCCCAATCTTGTCAAGGCTTTGAAACTGCAAAAGGAACAGGCAGGTCTTCTGGGGGACATCTTGCTTGCGCGGGGCTGGCTGTCAGAGGCGGCCCTTAGGCAAGCGCTGTCAATTCAATACAACACGGTTTTCATGACCGATGAAGACCCTGCACCTGACCCAAGGTTGCTGGACAAGCTCGGGGTCGCGCGCGCGCTTGCGATTGCGTGCCTGCCGTGGCGAAGCCTTGGCGGCGCCACCCTTGTCGCCTGCACACGGCCTGCCGAATTCGTGCGCCATCGTCCGGAATTGGAGCGTGTTTTTGGTCCCGTCACCATGGCACTCGTGACCGAGGCCCATTTGCAAGACCGCATTCTAAAGATGCGCCGAAGCCGGTTGCGGCTATGGGCTGAGACATGTGTCGCGGATGCAGAAAGCTGTCGCATCCTGCAAAATCGTTGGTTCAGCCATGTGTTGTTTGGCGCGATAGTGGGGGTTTTGCTCTTGGCTGTGGTTGCTCCGCTGAATGTTCTTCTGTGCCTGACAGCATTGGTGGTTGCGGCCTTGACCGTATCAACTCTGCTCAAACTGTCTGCGGCTTTCGCCGCATTTTATACCAAAGCTCCGTTGAAGCGCTTCACGTCCGAGCTGGTGCACCGCCCAATTATCTCTGTCTTGGTGCCTTTATATAAAGAACCAGAAGTCGTGCCGCGGCTGATTAACCGTTTGTCGCGGCTGACTTGGCCGCGTGAATTGACCGATATCTTGCTGGTGGTCGAGGAAAACGATCACCTGACGCGCGATGCGCTTGCCCGGCTGAAGCTGCCACGCTGGGTGCGTGTCATTCCGGTACCAGATGCCAAATTGAAAACCAAACCGCGAGCGCTGAACTATGCGATGATGTTCGCGCGCGGCACGCTTATTGGCGTTTATGATGCCGAGGATGCCCCGGAACCTGACCAGTTATATCGCGTGGTCGAGGCGTTTCAGGCTGGACCCGCGAACCTGGCTTGCGTGCAAGGGGTGCTGGATTTCTACAACCCGAACGTGAACTGGTTGTCGCGCTGCTTTACCATCGAATACGCAACATGGTTTCGTATCATTCTACCGGGCATGCAACGGCTTGGCTTAGCCGTGCCTCTGGGTGGCACAACGCTGTTTTTCCGCCGCGATATTCTGGAAAGCTTGGGCGGTTGGGACGCGCATAACGTGACCGAGGATGCCGATCTGGGCATTCGCCTCGCGCGCCATGGCTATGTCACGCATTTGTTGCCCACCACCACTTTCGAGGAAGCGAATTGCCATGTGCTACCTTGGATCAAGCAACGGTCGCGCTGGCTGAAAGGGTATGCGATTACATGGCTTGTGCATATGCGCCAGCCGGGAATTCTGTGGCAGCAATTGGGGCCGTGGCGCTTCTTCGGGGTGCAGGTGTTGTTTCTGGGCACGCTGGTGCAGTTTCTATTCGCGCCCTTGCTCTGGAGCTTTTGGCTCATGCTGTTCGGTTTTGGCCATCCGTTGCTGAACTCGCTGCCGCCGCTGGCATTTCAGGTTCTTGCAGTAGTTTTTCTAACGTCAGAGGCCACGAATATGGCGCTCGGAGCGGCGGCCTTGAGGGCGCGCCACCATGCCGGCCTATGGCAATGGTTGCCCGCGCTGCACGCCTATTTCCCGCTTGCCGTGATTGCGGTTTACAAGGCGCTGTGGGAGTTGATCGTCTCGCCCTTCTACTGGGATAAGACCACGCATGGCCAATATGGCGGCGCGGTTGATACGCAGGTCATACATGTTTAGCGAGAGAGAAAATTTCTCTAAACACCTCAAGGTAGTGGACGCGCGCACAATTCGCTGCTACGCTACAACTAAAGCGGGTATCATCGCGCAGGAGCACGCGGTTTGCTGGTATTCTTGAAACATCGGCTGGTGGTGTTTTCAACCCCCAAATGCGGCAGCACCGCCTTGGAGAAAGCACTTGCGCCGCTGTCTGACATTGTGTTGCAAGGCGATCCGCGCATCAAGCATTGCACCTTTCACCGCTACAAGTGGCGGTTCGAGAAGTTCCTCGCAATTTTCGACACGGACCCGTTGGACACAACCGCGCTTATCCGCCATCCGCAGGACTGGCTGGGCAGTTGGTATCGGTATCGGCACGGGTCTTGGTTGGATGGCACGGCACAAAGCACAAAAGGGGTAAGTTTTGACCAATTCGTCGATGCGTATCTGGCCGAGGAGCAGCCGGCTTTTGCCGCCATCGGCTCTCAGGCGCGTTTCTTGACGCACCCCAAAACGGGCGAGACGGTGAATTATCTATTTAGATACGACGCGTTTGACGCCTTTCGCGGGTTTCTGGAAGACCGTTTGGGCCAGGCAATCGTGCTGGATCGGCTCAACGCCTCGGCCGAGATGCGCTTATCGCTGTCGCCCCATCTGGTCCGCCGCCTTGAAGCCGGGTGTACGGCGGATTTTGCCCTCTATGACAGCGCCCATGCCCCCAAACCGCAAAGCCGCATGCGCAGCTTTATCCGCGCCCTTGCAAGCTGACGGGCTTCGGGTGCAGTCTGGCACCTGATAGCAGCTAGCATGAAGGGGAAGGATATGGCGCTGGAAGACCGCATTGCCGTGGCGCGCGGTGAAGTGCCCGCCGATCTGGTGCTGCGCGGGGCGGAATCCCTGTGCATGGTCACGGGCGCTCGCATTGCCGGTGACGTGGCCATTCATGAAGGGCAGATTGTCGGCATCGGCGCGACTTATGAGGGCGCGCGGGTCATCGACCTGTCAGGCCATATCCTTGTGCCGGGCTTTATTGACACGCATTTGCATATCGAATCCTCGCTGGTCACGCCTTACGAATTCGACCGCTGCGTTGCCCCGCGTGGAGTGACCACCGCCATCTGCGACCCGCATGAGATTGCCAATGTCGCAGGTGCTTCGGGCATTCGCTATTTCCAGACCGCGTCCGAGCATACGGTCATGGATATTCGCGTGAACCTGTCGTCCTGCGTGCCGTCCACCCATATGGAAACGGCGGGGGCCGATCTGGACGCGGACGCGCTTCTGGCCCTGCGCGACCATCCGTCCGTCATCGGGCTGGCAGAGTTCATGAATTTCCCCGGTGTCATCTACCGCGACCCAGGTTGCATGGCCAAGTTGCACGCCTTTGCAGGCGGTCATATCGACGGGCACGCGCCGCTTTTGTCGGGGCGCGACCTGAACGCCTATTGCGCGGCCGGTATCCGCACCGAGCATGAGGCGACAAGCGCAGAGGAGGCGCGCGAGAAGCTGCAAAAGGGCCTGCGCATCCTTATCCGCGAAGGGTCTGTCAGCAAGGATATGGTCGCTTTGCAACCGCTTCTGACGCCCCTGACCGCACCTTATATGTGCCTGTGCACCGATGACCGAAACCCGTTGGACATTGCCGAACATGGCCATCTGGACCACATGATCCGCAGCTTGATCGCCATGGGCTGTGACCCGCTGGCGGTTTATCGCGCGGCCACGCTCTCTGCCGCCGAAGCCTTCGGGCTGAAGGATCGCGGCCAGATCGCCCCCGGCAAGCGCGCCGATATTGTCGCGCTGCCCGATCTGGCCGAGTGCCGCGCGGCCTTGGTTATCTGTGGCGGGCAGGTGGTGGATGACGCGGCCTTTGCCGCGCGGCATGTGATCGACCCGGTCGCGCGCAATTCGGTACGTGCGCCGCAGGTTGCGCCCGCCAGTTTTCGCCATTCAGGCAATGCGCCCGAAACGCCGGTCATCGGTATTATCGAGGGCAAGATCATCACCCGGCATTTGCGCGAAACCATCGTGCCCCAAGATGGTGACAAACGCCCGGACCCCGCCCGTGATCTGGCGCGCGTGGCGGTCATTGAACGGCACGGCAAGAACGGCAATATCGCCACCGGCTTCGTGTGCGGCTTTGGCATGGCGCAGGGCGCGATTGCCGCGACCGTGGCGCATGACCACCACAACATCGTGGCGGTGGGTGTGGATTACGACGATCTTGCGCTCGCCGCGAACCGTTTGTCCGAAATCGAAGGCGGTTTCGTGGTGGCGCAAGGTGGCAAGGTGCTGGCCGAATTGCCCTTGCCTGTCGCGGGGCTGATGTCGCTGGACAGCTACGAGGACGTGCATGCGCGGCTGGTCGATCTACGCGCGGCGGCGAAATCCTTGGGCGTGACGCTGGAAGAGCCGTTCTTGCAACTGGCCTTCATCGCGCTGCCCGTGATCCCGCATCTGAAGATCACCGATTATGGTATGGTCGATGTGGACCGGTTCGAGGTGATTTGATCGGCCCACAGCCAAAAGCACCCGCAAAACCCCGCCCATTGCAGCCTTGCGCCCCTTCCCCTGTCTTGGAAATCTGGGTATCAGACCAAATATAGGGTCAAGATACTGAAATGAGGGGCCAGATGCGCAGGGTAGTTGTCACGGGCTTGGGGATGGTCACACCGCTTGGCTGCGGGGTAGAGGCGACTTGGTCGCGCCTGCTGGATGGCCAATCTGGCGCGGGCCCCATCACGCGCTTCGACGCCAGCAATCTGGCAACCACCTATGCCTGTGAAGTGCCGCGCGGCGACGGAACCGACGGCACCTTCAACCCCGACTATTGGATGGAACCGAAAGAGGCCCGCAAGGTCGATGAGTTCATACTCTATGGCATTGCAGCCGCTGCCCAAGCGGTCGAGGATTCGGGCTGGGAGCCCGCAGATGAGGACGCGCGCTGCCGCACCGGCGTGATGATCGGGTCCGGCATTGGTGGGCTGCAATCCATTGCCGAAACCGCCGTGTTGATCAAGGAACGTGGCCCGCGCCGCGTGTCGCCCTTCTTCATCCCCTCGGCGCTGATCAACCTTGTGTCGGGGCAGGTCAGCATTCGGTATGGGTTCAAGGGGCCGAACCATGCTGTTGTGACCGCCTGTTCCACCGGCGCCCATGCCATTGGCGACGCCGCCCGCCTTATTCAATGGGGCGATGCCGATGTGATGGTCGCGGGCGGGGCCGAAAGCCCGATTTGCGAGATTGGTATTGCCGGGTTCAACGCCTGCAAGGCGCTGTCTACCAAGCGCGGGAATGACCCGAAAGCCGCCTCGCGCCCCTATGACGTGGACCGTGACGGGTTCGTGATGGGCGAAGGCGCGGGCGTTGTCGTGCTGGAAGAATACGAGCATGCGAAAGCGCGCGGCGCGAAAATCTATGCCGAGGTAATCGGTTACGGCATGTCGGGCGACGCCTACCACATCACCGCCCCGTCAGAAGATGGCGAGGGCGCGTTACGCTCCATGCGAGCCGCTGTGACCCGCGCGGGCATTGACGCGTCAGAGATTGACTACATCAACGCGCATGGCACATCGACCATGGCCGACACGATCGAACTGGCAGCGGTTGAACGGCTGTTGGGCGATGCGGCGTCGAATGCCACCATGTCATCGACCAAATCGGCCATCGGGCACTTGCTGGGCGCGGCTGGCGCGGTCGAGGCGATCTTCTCTATCCTCGCGATCCGCGACCAAGTCGCGCCGCCGACGCTGAATCTGGATAACCCGGCAGTGGAGACTCCGATTGATCTGGCCCCGAACGCCGCGCGCCGCCGCAAGATTGACGTGGCACTGTCCAACAGCTTCGGATTCGGCGGCACCAATGCCAGCCTGATCCTGCGCAAAGTGGAAAGCTGATGATCCGTCATATCGTTGCCAACGCTTTCACGCTGTTGATCGTCGGTCTGATCGCGCTGGCCATCGTCATCGCCGCAGGCCAGCGCCAATTCACCCAGCCCGGCCCGCTGACACAGGCCATCTGCTACTGGGTGGCACCGGGGGCCAGTTTGCAGCAAGTTTCGGGGCAATTGGCCGAAATGGGCGCCATCGGCTCGCCGCAAGTATTCCGCATTGGCGCGCGCTATACCGACCGTGCTGACCAATTGCGCTTCGGGTCCTATCTTGTACCCGAAGCGGCCTCGATGGATGAGATCATGGAGATCCTGACACGCGGCGGCGCCTCTACCTGCGGGTCAGAAATTCAGTATCGCATTGGTGTGACGCGCATCGACACGCTTGTGCGCGAACTGGACCCGGCCACTCAGCGCTTTGAAACGGTCGTGCAGTTCGCGGCGGGGGGAAACCCCCCCGGAGAACACGCGCGGGTCATCGCCACGCCCCCTATCAA
>CAYNWX010000002.1:0-6185 GCA_964401005.1 uncultured Natronohydrobacter sp. | reverse complement strand
GCAAGCCGTGGCCCAAGCCTATGCGCGGGGCGAGACGGATGAATTCGTCGCCCCCAGTATCATCGGAGATTACAAAGGTGCACGGTCGGGTGATGGGGTGTTCTGCCTGAACTTCCGTGCCGACCGTGCGCGAGAGATCTTGGCCGCCCTTGGCGCGCCCAGCTTTACCGGGTTCAACCGGGGCCAACCGCCGCAATGGGCGGCGATGCTCGGCATGGTCGATTACTCCGCCGCGCATAACGCCTTCATGACCACCGCTTACCCCAAGCAACATGTCAAAAACGGGCTGGGCGAATGGGTGGCCGCCCATGGGTTGCGCCAGTTCCGGCTGGCAGAGACTGAAAAATATCCCCATGTCACTTTCTTCTTGAATGGCGGGACAGAGGCGCAGGCAGATGGCGAAGACCGCGCCATGCCCGCCAGCCCCAAGGTGGCGACCTATGACCTGCAACCCGAAATGTCGGCGGGCGAGGTGACGGATAAACTGGTTGCTGCCATCGGTGCGGATTACGACCTGATCGTGGTCAATTACGCCAATCCCGACATGGTGGGCCATACGGGCGATCTGCAGGCCGCGAAACGTGCCTGCGAGGCGGTGGATGCAGGCCTTGGGGCCGCGCTGAAAGCTTTGGACAACGCGGGTGGCGCGATGCTGCTTTGCGCAGACCACGGCAATTGTGAAACCATGATCGACCCGGACACGGGTGGGCCGCATACCGCGCATACGCTCAATCCCGTGCCTGTGGTGCTGGTTGGCGGGCCGGATGGCGCGCGGCTGCGCGATGGACGGCTGGCGGATGTCGCGCCCACGATCCTGTCGCTGCTGGGGCTGGACCAACCGCCGGAAATGACCGGCGAAAGCCTGATCCAGACATGAGATTGTGGCGCGCGACCTGTCTGTCGGTTGTGCTCTGCGCCACGTCAGCCCTAGCCGACCCGGCCACACGCGCGCTGGAAGCCGCCCTCGCGCTGGAAGCGGCAACCGAAACCTTGCAAGCCGCCACCCGCCAGACTGACCGGATCGACGCGCTGACGGAAACGGTGCAAGCCTATGAAACCGGGCTTGCCGCCTTGCGCGAGGGTTTACGCGAAGCGCAACTCGCCGAAGCCGCGCAAGCGCGCATCCTGTCCGAACGCGGGGGCGAGCTAAGCCGCCTTTTGGCGGTGCTGATGGCCACGGCCAGCCTTGATGACGCAAATGTGCTGGTGCACCCCGAGGGCGCCTTGGCCGCTGCGCGCGCAGGCTTGTCGCTGCGTGACGTGGCACCTGCGCTAAATGACGAAGTGGCCCATCTGCGCGAGCAATTGGAAGAGATCGCCGCCCTGCGTCGCGCGCGCCAATATGGGCTTCTGGCGCTGGAACAAGGGTTGTCGACCGCGCAAGAGGCGCGGCTTGCCCTGTCACAAGCCATTGCCGAACGCGGTCCATTGCCCAAGAACCTGTCGGAAGACCCCGATGCCATGGCCACGCTTGCAGCCAGCGCGGCATCTCTGGAAGCCTTCGCGCAGGACGTGGCTGCGCGCGGAAGTGTTTTCACGGACATGGATGTCGCGCGTATCCGTGGGTTCCGTGACGCGGCCGGCAGTCTGGCTTTGCCGGTGCGTGGCACGGTCTTGCGCGCCTTCAACGCGCCCGACCCGACCGGCCTGGTGCGCCCCGGTCTGGATATCGCTACCTTACCCGATGCGCTGGTCAGCGCGCCATGGGCGGGCACGGTGCGCTATGCTGGCCCCTTGGCCGGTCGTGGGCAGGTGGTCATTCTGGAACCCGACGAAGACATTCTTCTGGTCATGGTCGGGCTTGGCAAATTGTTGGTTGAAACCGCAGAGATTTTGCCCCAGGGCGCGCCGCTGGGCACGATGCCCGCACAGAGTGGTGATGACACAAGCGCTGGCGGTCGCGGGCAAACACTCTATTTTGAAATGCGTGAGCGGGGAAACCCCATTGACCCGGCGACGTCGTTCGCATTGACTGGCCCTCGACCCTGAGCGGTAAACCCTTCGCCTGATCTGGGCGCGAACGAAGCGGAAAAGCGACATGATGAAGAGATTTGTTCTGGCAGGCCTTGGCGGTATCGTCGGCGGCGCCTTGATTGCGACGCAGCTGACCGGACCGCTGATGGCGCAAGAACGTGCGCAAAGCTCCGATGTGTATGAGCAGCTTGACCTGTTCGGCAACGTGTTCGAACGCATCCGTAGCCAATATGTCGAAGATGTGGACACGTCCGACCTGATCGCGGCAGCAATCAACGGCATGCTCACCTCGCTTGACCCGCATTCCAGCTACCTGCCGCCCGAAGATTTCGACGATATGCGCACCCAGACCCGCGGGTCCTTCGGTGGACTAGGCATAGAGGTGACGCAGGAGGAAGGCTTCATCAAGGTTGTCACGCCTATGGATGACACGCCCGCCGATCTGGCCGGGGTGGAACCGGGCGACCTTATCACCCATGTCGACGGGGAACCGCTTCTGGGCCTGACCTTGGCCGAAGCGGTCGAAATGATGCGCGGGCCAGTTGGGTCCGAGATCATCGTGACTATCCTTCGCGAAGGAGTCGCGGAACCGTTCGATCTGTCGATCATCCGCGATACGATCCGCTTGCAGGCTGTGCGGGTGCGCACCGAAGGCGACACTGTTATTCTGCGCCTGACCACGTTTAACGAGCAAACCTATCCCAACCTGCGCGACGGTCTGGCCGACGCGGTCGAAGAACTGGGCGGGATGGAGGCTTTGGGCGGCGTGGTTCTGGACTTGCGCAACAATCCCGGCGGCTTGCTGACACAGGCGGTCAGTGTCTCCGATGCCTTCCTTGAACAAGGTGAAATCGTCTCGACTCGTGGTCGCGCGGAAGGCGAGGGCGACCGCTTCAACGCGCAAGCGGGTGATCTGATTGATGGCAAGCCGCTTGTGGTGCTTATCAATGGCGGCTCTGCCTCGGCATCCGAAATCGTGGCCGGCGCATTGCAAGATCATCGCCGCGCGATAATCGTGGGAACGCGCAGCTTCGGCAAAGGGTCGGTACAGACGGTCATGCCGCTGCGGGGCGACGGTGCCATCCGCCTGACCACATCGCGCTACTATACGCCGTCTGGCCGGTCGATCCAGTCGCTAGGCGTCTCTCCCGATATCGTGGTCGAGCAGCCCCTGCGCGCGCCCATTGAGGAGGCAGAGGAAACCACGCGCCCGCAACGATCCGAAGCCGATCTGCGCGGCAGCCTGTCGAATGGCGACAACCTGTCCGAAGAAGAGCAGCGCCAGATGGAAGAAGAACGTGAACAGGCCGAAGAAGTTGCCCGCCTGCGCGAAGAAGACTATCAACTCGCTTATGCCCTCGATATCTTGCGTGGTCTGACTGCGTTGAATGGGCGTTGACCCAATGACGCCGGGCGTGTTTGCAGCTTTACCCTATCGCCCCTGTGTGGGGATAATGTTGATCAATTCTCAGGGCTGGATATTCGGGGCGCAACGCCTCGACAGCGACAGCCCGGCTTGGCAAATGCCGCAAGGAGGGATTGATCCGGGCGAAAATCCCGGTTTGGCGGCTTTGCGTGAGTTGCAAGAAGAAATCTCTGTCACGCCCGATCTGGTCGGGCCTTTGGCAGAGACGGTCGATTGGCTACAGTATGACCTGCCGGAAGACTTGCTTGGCACAATATGGGGCGGCAAATATCGTGGCCAGAAACAACGCTGGTTCTTGATGCGCTACTTTGGTCGCGACGATCAGATCGATCTAGCGACCGAACATCCAGAGTTTCGGTATTGGCGCTGGATGACCGCCGATCAGATGCTTGCCGAGATCGTGCCATTCAAGCGCGATATCTATGCCTCGGTCATAAATGAGTTTCGCGACTGGCTCGCGTAACGGATGACGCTTTTGACCGTGAGGCCCAGGCTCAGGGCCGGGGCCAGACCCATGCCGGACGCACCCCCCGCCCCGGCTCTGAGCCGGGGCCTAGCAACTCTTGGGCCGTCAGTAAAAGCTCTGTGGATCAATATCTATAGCTAGCCGCATCTTGGCGCCCAGCTTGTGAGGCCGCGTCCAGTCGCGCAGCGCGCCCTGCAACGGCGCGCCCTTGGCGGCCTTGACCAGCAGACGCACCCGGTGCTGACCGCGAATGCGGGCGATGGGTGCAGGTGCAGGCCCAAAGACCTGCGCGCCGATCCGGCGAAGGGGGCCGTCATTGCGCGCCAAGGCTTCGCCCAAGGCGAAAAGCGGCTCCAGCTCTGGCCCTGACAGGATGATTCCCGCCAAGCGCCCATAGGGCGGCACGGCCAGCGCGCGCCGTGCCTCTGCCTCGGCCTGCCAAAAGGCTTCCTCGTCACCCGACAGGATGGCGCGGATCACCGGGTGTTCGGGCTGGCTGGTCTGGATCAGCGCGCGGCCCGGTTTGTCGGCGCGCCCCGCGCGGCCTGCTACTTGCCGCGTCAGTTGAAACACCCGTTCGGCTGCGCGCAGGTCCGACCCAGACAGCCCCAGATCGGCGTCGATCACGCCAACGAGCGTCAGATGGGGAAAGTTATGCCCCTTGGCCACGATCTGCGTGCCGATGATGATATCCGCCCCGCCTGCCGCGATCTCTTCTATCTGTGCCTTCAAAGCGCGGGCCGACCCGAACAGGTCCGAGGACAGCACCGCCACGTGCGCGTCGGGCCAGAGCGCGCGGGTTTCTTCCTCCAACCGCTCCACGCCGGGGCCGACGGGGGCCATGCGGTCCTCGGCCCCGCATTCGGGGCATGTGGTGGGAATAGGCGCGGTCGCGCCGCATTGGTGGCAGACAAGGCGCTGCAAGAAGCGATGCTCGACCATACGCGCGTCGCAATCGGTGCAGGCAATCTGATGGCCGCAGGCGCGGCACATGGTCAGCGGCGCATAGCCGCGCCGGTTCAGAAACAACAGCGCCTGTTCGCCAGCTCCCAGCCGTGATGCGACCGCCGCTTGCAGGGCGGGCGAGATCCAGCGGTTCGCGGGCAAATCCTGTGTGCGCAGGTCGATGGCGGCCATCTCTGGCAGCGCATTCGGCCCAAAGCGCGTGCTCAGGTCTAGCCGCGTGTATTTCCCCGCTTCCGCATTGGCCCAAGTTTCCAGGCTAGGCGTGGCCGATGCCAGCACCACCTGCGCCCCGTTCAGCGCACCGCGCAGCACCGCCATGTCGCGGGCGTTGTAGAACACGCCTTCTTCCTGCTTATAGGATGTGTCGTGTTCTTCATCGACCACGATCAGCCCAAGGTTCTGGAAGGGCAGGAACAGGGCTGAGCGCGCGCCCACGACCATCTGCGCATTGCCTTGCCCGACCATGCGCCACAGGCGGCGGCGCTCGGCTTGGGTGACGCCCGAATGCCATTCGGCGGGCTTGGCGCCGAAGCGCTTTTCCACCCGCGTCAGGAATTCGGCAGACAAGGCAATCTCTGGCAGAAGAACCAAGGCTTGCCGCCCCGCGCGCAAGGTTTCGGCCACCGCTTCCAGATAAACCTCTGTCTTGCCCGACCCGGTCACGCCTTTCAAAAGCCATGTGCCGTAACTGCCTTGGCCGTTGCGCAAGGCCTCTGCCGCACGGGCTTGGTCATCCGACAGCGTGGGGCCGGGGCGCATTGGGTCTAAGCGCGCAAACGGCTGATCGCGCGGCGCATCAAGTTCTGCCAAAGCGCCCGCTGCCACCAGACCCCGCACAACGCTGGTGCCCACCCCCGCTGCATGCGCCAATTCGCCCGGTGCCAGACCCGCGCCGCCGAATTCGTCAAGCGCGGCCATAACACGGATGCGGGCATCGGTCATCCGGTCGGGCAAGCGATCGCCCCGAAACAGCAGCTTGCGCGTGGCCGGCCCATCTGCCAGCCCCGGCACGCGAGTGGCCAGCCGCAGCACCATGGGCAGTTGCGTCAGCGTATAATCGGCCAGCCGGGTGAGGAACTCGCGCAGCTCTGCCCGCATGGGGGCGGCATCCAGCACGCGGATGATCTGGCGCAGTTTCGCACGGTCGAACCGCCCTTCTGCTGGCCCCCAAACCACGCCCACCACGCGGCGCGGTCCCAGCGGCACCTGCACGAAAGCGCCCAGCCAGCAGCCCCCTTCCGGCGCGCGGTAATCCAGCACGCGGCCCAGCGGCTCGGCGGTCAGAACCCCGCAGGGTGTGCCTTCGTCAAAGAATTCGGGCGTGTCCGACATGGGTTTAGGGGTTCCGCAGGT
>CAYNWX010000001.1:0-40879 GCA_964401005.1 uncultured Natronohydrobacter sp. | reverse complement strand
TGCGGGCGCCATTGACCATATTGAGGCCAAGCGCCGCCGCGAAACCGAACAAGCCGAAACCAATTTCTACGGCTCGCTGGACGGCGCGTCGAAATTCGTCAAGGGCGACGCGGTGGCGGGGCTGCTGATCACGCTGTTGAACATCGTGATGGGGCTGATCAACGGCACCATGATGCATGGCATGTCACTCGGGGCCGCCTTCGAAACCTATGCCATCCTGACCGTGGGCGATGGGCTTGTCAGCCAAATCCCGGCGGTCATCATCTCTATCGCGGCGGCGCTTTTGCTGGCGCGCGGCGGTTCCAATAGCGCGACCGACAGCCAGTTGTTCGACCAATTGGGCCGCTACCCGGCAGCCTTGGCCACCGTGGGCGTGCTGATGGCGCTCTTTGCCTTCGTGCCGGGCCTGCCCTTTTTGCCCTTCATCGCCGGGGCGGGCGTGCTGCTGGGGCTGGCCTATCTGGCGCAGCGCAAGGCTGCACAAGACCCTGCCCCCGACACATCTGCCCCAGAAGTAGCGCCACCCGCGCCCCCACTGGGCGATGTGCTCGATCTGGACGAAATCCATGTGCAATTCGCGCCCGACCTTGTGCCCATGGTGCTGGACCCCGGCCTTGGGCTGGATGCGCGCATCTCCAGCATCCGGTCGCATATTGCCCGCGAATTCGGGCTGATCCTGCCCGAAATGCGCCTGACAGATGAAGCAACGCTGCCCACGGGCACTTATACCATCCTGATCCACGGGGTCGAGCAAGCGCGCGACATGCTGCGGCAGGACAAGGTTCTGGCGCTGATCGGAAATGACCGCATGCTGGACGCGCCGGGCGAAGATGTCTCAGAGCCGGTCTACCACGCCCCGGCCCGCTGGATCGACCGCACCGCCCAAGAAGATGCCGCATTGTCGGGCGCAACCGTCGTCGCCCCGATAGAGGTGCTGGCGACTCATTTGCTAGAAGTGCTGAAATCCAACCTTGGGCGCCTGCTGACCTATCGTAGCCTGAACCGCGTGCTGGACGAATTGGGCAACCTGACCGACGCCACCCGGGCCGAAGCGAACAAGCGGCTTTTGTCCGAACTCATCCCCGACAAAGTGCCGATGGACGTGCTTCTGAGCGTGCTGCGCCTGCTTCTGGACGAACGAGTCTCCATCCGGAACCTGCCGCTGATCTTGGAAGCGCTGGCAGAAATGCGCGGCGCGGGCCAGAGCCCGGAATCCTTGTGCGAACATGTCCGCCAGCGCCTTGGCTTCCAACTTGTCGCCAAGCTCAAACGGGCCGATGGCACGGTGCCGCTGTTGCAACTCGCCCCCGAATGGGAAGACCTTTTTGCCACCTACCAGCTTCCCGGTGACCATGGCAGCGCCGATGTTGCCCTGCCGCCAGAGGATTTCGGACGCCTGACCAGCAGCATTGCCGAGAAACTATCGGGGCTTGGCGCAAACGGGGTCAGCCCCGCGCTTGTTACCTCGTCGCGCCGTCGCCGCTTTTTGCGCACCGCGCTCGTGGCCAAGGGGCTGTCCACGCCGGTGCTCAGCTACGAAGAGATCGGCTTCGAGGCTCGCCCCGCCCTTGTCGGAACCATCGCCGCATGAGCTCTGACCTGATCACCGCACTCAACGCCTTGGGCGCGGGCTATGGCCTAACGCTTCAGGCCGCGCTTGTTGTCTTCCTGCGCGTGGGTGCGATGATCGCGCTTCTGCCGGCCTTCGGCGAAGCGGTCATCCCCATTCGCATACGGCTTGGGCTGGCGCTGGCCTTCACCGCCGTCATCACGCCCGCACTCTCCCCCGCATTGCCGCCCCTGCCTGACAATCCTGTCGGGCTGTTGCGCCTTGTCGCCACCGAAACCGTCGCGGGCTTTGCCTTGGGTGCGGGGCTGCGGCTGTTCGTGATGGTGCTGCAAATGGCAGGCACCATCGCCGCGCAAGCCACATCGCTGTCGCAATTCTTCGGCGGTGCGGGGGTAGACCCACAACCGGCCATGTCGCAAATCCTGGTCATGGGCGGTCTGGCGCTGGCGGTCACACTGGGGCTGCATGTGCGGCTAGCAGAACTGATGCTGCTCAGCTACCAGCTTTTCCCGCCCGGCCAGTTTCTCAGCCCGACCGATCTGGCCGATTGGGGCGTAGCCCAAGTGTCGCGCGCCTTCGCGCTCGCCTTCACGCTGGCCATGCCTTTCGTGATCCTGTCGCTGGTCTTCTACGTGGCGCTCGGCGCGATCAACAAGGCCATGCCACAGCTAATGGTCGCCTTCGTGGGCGCACCCGCCATCACTTTCGCGGGGCTGGCGCTGCTTTTGCTGACAGCACCGTTGGTCTTGCCCATCTGGCACGAGGCGTTCGCAGGTTTCATCGCCGATCCGGTCGGGGGCGGGCCATGAGCGAAGAAGACAGCGCCGAGAAGGAATTCGAAGCCAGCGAGCGCAAGCTGGATGAGCAGCGCCGCAAGGGCGAAGTGCCGCGCTCGACCGACATAAACACGGCCGCGGCCTATCTGGGGCTGTTGTTGGCGGCGGTCGCACTGGGCCAATCCAGCGTCACCCGATTGGGAGAGATCGGCACCGTGATCTTTCAGCAAGCCAACACGCTCTCCGCACTTTCGGCAGAGGGCGCGCGCCCGGTACTGGGCGGGATAATTGGCCAAGCGGTGCTGGCCAGTCTGCCGCTCTTTGCGTTGCCCTTCCTGCTGGTCTGGGGCGCGCTTTTCGCCCAGCGCGCGGTCATTTTTGCGCCGGAAAAGCTGCAACCGAAACTGTCGCGCATCTCTCTCATCGCCAATGCGAAAAACAAGTTCGGACGCGGTGGCCTGTTTGAATTCGCCAAAAGCACGGTCAAGCTTGCCGTCATCTCGACGGTGCTGTGGGTATTCTTGTTGCGCGAATTGCCTGCGATCTTGCGCAGCCTGTATCTGACCCCCGCCGTCGCCACCACCGAGCTGATGCAGATGGTGCTGCGCTTTCTGCTGCTGGTTTTCGTACTGTCGCTGGTCATCGGCGCGGTAGATTATTTCTGGCAGCACGCCGAGCATTTGCGCAAGAACCGCATGTCGCACAAGGAAATGCGCGACGATATGAAAAACGCCGAGGGCGATCCACATGCTAAGGGCGAGCGCACCCGCCGCGGGCGCGAGATTGCCACCAACCGCATGCTGGAAGATGTGCCACAAGCGAATGTCGTCATCGTGAACCCCGAACATTATGCGGTGGCGCTGAAATGGTCGGCCACGGACCAATGTGCACCCATCTGTGTTGCAAAGGGCACGGATGAGATTGCCGCGCGCATCCGCGAACGCGCGCGCGCCGCAGGCGTGCCCATTCACCGCGACCCGCCCACGGCCCGCGCGCTGCACGCAACCGTGCAGATCGGGACAGAGATCGAACCGCAGCACTACGCTCCCGTCGCCGCCGCGATCCGATTTGCCGAGGCCATGCGCGCGAAAGCCGCAAAGGGGCGGTGGGCATGAGCACTGCGCGGCTGGACCGACTGGCGCAACTGGCCGATCTGCTGCGCGCCCGCGATATGGCGAAGCTGGGGCGATTGGTGCAAGCCCGCGACCAATGCGCCGCGCGGATTGCCGCGCTGCCCACCCGACTGGAGATGACAGAGGACCCCGCGCTGAACGCAGCGCGGCTGGCGCATGCGAAATGGGCGCAAGCCCAGCGCATTGGCCTGAACCAGACACTGGTGCGTTATACCGCGTCCATGCACGAACAAAAAGCCGTGGCCGCCCGCAGCTTGGGTCGCTGCCTTGCTTTGGACAAGCTAAACAAATCGGCGCGTTAGACCACCCATTCGCCCGCGCGCATCAGCGGCACCGGGTCCGCGCGATCGCGCAGCCCGTCAACATCGGTACGCCCGTCGCCGATCATCCAATCCACGTGGATCAGGCTTTTATTGCCCCCGCGCGCGGAAATTTCCTCGGGCGACAGGTCGTGGCCTTCCAAGCACGACGCGTAGCATTGGCCCATGGCAATGTGCGAGGCCGCGTTCTCGTCAAAGAGCGTGTTGTAGAACAGGTGCCCGCATTGCGCCACGGGCGAGCTATGCGGCACCAGCGCCACCTCTCCCAGCCGCGCCGCGCCCTCGTCGGTGCCGACCATCTGCGACAGCACATCCTGCCCGCGCGCGGCTTTGGCAGAAACAGCGCGCCCAGCTTCAAAGCGCATTTCAATCTCGTCTATCAGCGTGCCATGGTGCGACAGCGGCTTGGTCGCGCGCACCACGCCTTCAACCTTGGCGGCGTGGGGGGTGGTGAACACCTCTTCGGTGGGAATGTTAGGGTTGCAGATGACCCCGTTCTTCGCTGGGCTAGCCCCGCCCTGCCACAGATGGCCATCGGCCAACCCAACGCGCAAGTCTGTGCCCGCACCGCGAAACTGCAAAGCATCGAACCGCGCATCGTTCAGCATGGCCGACCGCCGCGCCAACGCCGCGTTATGCTCGGCCCAAGCTGCGACGGGGTCCACGTGATCCAGCCGCGCAGTGCGAGCAATAGCATCGGCCAACCGCGCCAGCGCCTCTGCCTCTGGCAGATCGGGGAAGATGCGCACGGCCCAAGCTAGGGTCGGACACGCGATGATCGACCAATTGATGCGAAATTCCGAGATATGCGCCAGCGCGGGCCGGTAAGCCGCCGCATTGGCACGATTGGCGCGGCCCACGCGTGTGCTGTTCTGATCCGACAACAAGAACGGATCTTCGCCCACCAAGGCAAGCCGTGCAGCACCGTCGGCATAGGCCGCCCCCATCCCGTCATAAAGCCAGCCCGGCGCATGGTCGAACCCGGCCTCATGGCCATGCTGGAAGCGCGCGCGCGTCATCTCACCATCGCTCAGAATGGGGGTAACCAGCTTTGCGCCCGCGCGATACGCCTCTGCGGTGATGGCGCGCGCCAGCGGCAATGTGCTTGTGGGCGCGGTCATGACCAATTCCTGACCGGGTTGCAGGTTCAGGCCCACCCGCACAGCCAGCTTTGCCAGCCCGTCCAGAATCGTGCTGTCCAGATCTACCGTGTCGCGCATGTCAGTCTCCAGTCAATTTTGGGCAAGGCTGGGGCATGCGGCGGGCAGGGTCAAGCGCCGTTGCGCAATATGTTCGTGATCAGAACTTCTTGCACAACACCGCCTTCAAGCACTTGCCCCGCCCCTTCCAGAAGTGCACGGCGCAACAGGGTCATGTTATTGTTCGAGGTGAACAGCCCCTCGAACCCGCCGATATTGGCGTGGTCGAACAGGATTTGCAAAAGCCGGTCGCGCAGAAGCGGTTCCTTGGCAGCAAGTGTGGCTTGGGCCGTTTCGTCAACCTTAAGCGCCAGTTCCACGATCACCAAAGAGGCGACGCGCCCATCTTCGACCAGCGGCACCAGAAATTGCCCCTCTAACTGGTAGACGACACTTGGGGCAGGCTCTGTCTGCGGCGGGGGGGTGTCTTCGGCTTCGACCGTTTCCGGCGGATCAGGGCGCAGCAGAAACCCTGCCCCCACGCCGCAGGCAAGGCCCACTAGCATTAACACAAGCGGTAGAATCTTGGCCATGTCGCCCCCTTTCCCGCCCTAGAAGGGCGTCACGATTTCCACAATCTGTTGGCCATAGCGCGGCTGCTGCACGTTCGAGATGATGCCCCGCCCGCCATAAGAGATGCGTGCATTGGCGATCTTGTCGTAGCCTACCTCGTTCTT
Source organism: uncultured Natronohydrobacter sp. (assembly GCA_964401005.1). Lineage (GTDB taxonomy): Bacteria > Pseudomonadota > Alphaproteobacteria > Rhodobacterales > Rhodobacteraceae > Roseinatronobacter. The sequence continues at coordinate 35,204 of CAYNWX010000001.1, read as the reverse complement.
GCGCGAGATGTCTTCGGGGCGCACATAGCCCGTGACCAGCAATTCGCGCAATTCATGGTTCACGCGCACCTCTTGACGCCCTTCAATGCGCAGCACCCCATTTGGCAAGCGCTCCACCACGGTCGAGGCGATGCGGAGCGTCAGTTGCTCGTTGCGGCTGACAGACCCGCTGCCCGAAAAGTCCGTTCCGCCTTGCACGCCCACGCCCTCTAACAGGCTCAGCCCGCCGGGCAGGTTACGGTCAATCGCCTGCGGAATGCCAAACAGCGTTGGCCCCGCCATATCGACTGACCCGCTGCGGCCGCGCGCGGTCGAGTTCGAGATTTGCGCGCTGTCGTCAATTTCGATGACAACTGTCAGGATATCGCCTTGTTTGCCCGCGCGCCTGTCGCCCAAGAGCGAACGCTGCCCCGCCGACCAAAGCGAGGCGGGGCTAACTTCGCCGGGAACAAGCGTTTCTTGCGGCAGCGGGATGCGGTAAAGTGCGGCATGTTCGAACCCGTCCTCTGGCGCTGTGAACGCGGGCGCGCGCCCAACTTCGGAAAGCGGCGCGCAAGCCGCAATCACAAGGCCGACAAGAGGGAAAAGCATAGGACGCATAGCGGTTCCTTTGATGAATGCGGCGCGTGCTAGCGCAGAGCGCCGGGGCCAACTTCAACCTGACCAAAACTGATGACCCGCCCCTGAACGGATTGGCGCGAGTTGCCATTCATGACCGTTACGCTTTGGCCCAGTGCCGCACGGCCAAGCGCGCGGCCCTCAGACACAATGGTCAGCCCGCCTTGACGGTAGATCATGACAACCGCCTCGTTGCGTTCGATCACGGCTGCTGGTCCCAGATCGGCCAGCCGCACGGGGCGGCCCGGATAGATCGCCACCCGCGCTTCCAGCCCCACCACCTGCGCCGGGTCACTGGCCACACCGGGGGCGGTGGCAGCGCGCTGAGGGGCCACATCGCCGGGCCGAAGGACCTCTGTCGGGCGGATCAATCTTGTGGCGACCAAACCATCAGCCCAAGCGGGCCATGGCAAAAGCAGGGCGAGGGCCAGCCATTTCATCAGCGCACCTGCGTCGTTGCGCCCATCATCTGGTCGGCGGCGGTGATGACCTTGGCATTCAACTCGTAGCCGCGCTGCGCCTTGATTAGTTCGGTCATCTCACGCACCGGGTCGACCGAGCTTTCCTCTAGGTAGCCTTGGCGCAAGGTGCCAAGCCCGTCTTCGCCCGGCACGCCCTGAATGGCGGGGCCAGAGGCTTCGGTTTCTAGAAACAGGTTCGACCCGATCGCTTCCAGCCCCTTTTCATTGGTGAAATTCGCTAGGTTCAGCTGCCCCAAAAGCTGCGGCTGCACATTGCCGATGAAGTAGGCGTAAATCTCGCCTTCGGAATTGATGGACAGATCGCGGGCGTCGTTGGGGATAACAATGCCCGGGGCGACCTCGTAGCCTTCGGAATTGACGATCAGCCCGTCGCCCGTGCGCTTTAGGCCCCCGTCGCGGGTAAAGGCAGCCTCGCCATTGGGCAGGGTCACTTGCAGATAGCCTTTGCCCTCTATGGCCACGTCCAGATCATTGCCCGTGAAGGTCGACGCCCCCTGCTGGATTTGCATACTCACGGCGGCGGGCCGCACGCCCAAACCAACCTGAACACCCGTTGGCAGCACCGTGCCATCGGCGGCGGCAATCGCACCCGCGCGGGCGAATTGCTGGTAATGCAGGTCGGCAAATTCCGCGCGGCGGGCATTGTAGCCCGTGGTGCTCATATTTGCGAGGTTGTTCGAGATTGTATCGACCCGCATCTGTTGGGCCGACATGCCGGTTGCGGCGATTTGCAAGGCTTTCATCGGGTTCTCCGGTTCGGGTTAACGGCCAAGCGTCTGAATGACGCCCTTGATGCGTTCGTCTTCGCGGTCGAGCATGCGCTGCCCGCGTTCATAGGCGCGCTGCACTTCGATCATGCGCGACAGCTCAATCATCGGGTCGACATTCGACTCCTCCAAAAACCCTTGCAGGATTTGCGGAGCGTCAATGGGGATAATCTCGCCCTCGACTTGGAACAACGTGCCTGCGGCGCGCGACATGCTTGTGGGATCGGCAGGTTGGAACAGCCCCACTTGCCCCACGGGCACGCCATCGGCCGAGAGCGTGCCGTCGCGCGCCATGGCCACAGCGCGCGCATCGGGCGGCACGAAAATGGGCGCGCCGCCAAGGTCCAGCAGGCGGTGACCGTCAGGGTTGACCAATTCGCCCGCCGCATTGGGGGTGAAAATGCCCGCGCGCGTCAGCCTTGGGCCTTGCGCGGTTTCAAGCTGGAAAAACCCGTCGCCTTCGATGGCAAAATCGAAGCGCGCATTGGTTTGCGACAGCGCACCCTGAAGCTGCGCGGTCTGACGGGTATTGCCCAAAGCCATGGACAAGGACGGCTCCTCGCGGCCCAAGCCTACAACGAATTCGGAAAACACCACGCCTTCCTTGCGAAAGCCCGTGGTCGCGGCATTGGCGATGTTATGCGCTACGACCTGCAATTCGCGCCGCAACCCCGACATGCGTGTCAACATGGTATAGGATGAATTATCCATCTTAACCTCCTGCGATCACGGGTAAAATCTCGTCATGGAAAAAGCTGACCAAAGTCGCGGTCATGAAGCTCATCGACACCCAGAACACCGCCACGATGGCCAGCAATTTGGGCACGAATGTCAGCGACATTTCCTGAATGGAGGTGAGCGCCTGAAACAGCCCAACGCCCACACCTGCCACCAAGGCCGCCCCCAAGATAGGCGCAGAGATCAGCGTGGCGATCCACAACCCTTGGCGCAGCGTGTCGAAGAAGATCAGCTCATCCATCAGGCTAGACCGGCATGCGCAAAATTTCGAGATAGGCTTCCACCACGCGGTCGCGCACGCTGACGGCGGTTTGTACGGCCAATTCAGTATCAGCCAAGGCCTGCACCAGCGCGTGCGGGTCGGCGCCGCTGACCATAGAGGCGGTGGCGGCCTGCTCATTGGCTTGCAGTCCTGAAAGCACGCTGCCCATGGCCTGCCCGAACGCGGCTTCGGCGCGGGGGGCGGTGGCGGTGGGTTGCGCCGCATCGCGGGCGCGGTCATAGCCGTTGACGGCAAGGGAAGACGGGATTTGCATTTTGGTGATCCTTGTTAGCGGCGCAGCAGGTCAAGCAGGCTTTGCGACATCTGCCGCGCTTGATCGAACATCGCCAGATTGGCCTCGTAGCTGCGCCCTGCCTCGCGGGCGTCGGCCATTTCCACCATCGTGTCGACAGTGGAGCCGAGGTAATAGCCATCCTCATCCGCCAGCGCGTGGCCGGGGTCGTAGATGCGGGGCAACTCGCCCCGATCCAGTTGCACCGGCCCCGTGGCCACGGTTGTCACACCGCGGGCGCGGTCAAATTGGGCGGTAAAATCGATTGTCTTGCGCCGGTATCCGGGTGTGTCGGCATTGGCGATATTCTCTGTCACATGGCGCATGCGGCGCGATTGTGCATCCATGCCAGAAGCGGCGATGGCGAAGGTGGAAAACAGATCTGCCATATCCGCCCCCTATCGGCCAAGTGCGGCGCGCAAGATGCCGCGCGCAGAGCCGTAGACCGCCAGCGCCAGATCATGCGATTGCCGGGTTTCGGCTGCGCGCATCATCTCACGCTCCAACGCGACGGTGTTGCCATTGGGGGATGCCGGATCGGCAGTTTCGGATAATCGCGGCGCAGAAAGGGCCTCAACGCGGCCCATGCGCAACGTATCCATCACGCCTTGCTGGTTCAGGTAATCGGCAAAAGACGCCACGTCGCGGGCGCGGTAGCCCGGCGTGTCGGCATTGGCCACGTTTTGCGAAATCACGATTTGGCGCGCGGCGGCATGCCGCGCCATGGCTTGTGACAGCCGCATGATGGCTGGTGTGTCTAACATGAGGGCTTCTCCCGTCATTGCGATACACGAAGCTTTAAGGCTGATTCGCTTAATGTTCGGTAAGCAAGATGGCGAAACCGGAACGGGGCAGCATGGAACGGATCGAGAAACTACGCGCGGCGGTGGCGGCTTTGCGCCCGCTGCGCATTTTCGGGCGTGTGGCGGAAAGCCACGGGCAATGCGTGGTGGTGGCGGGGCTGGCGCAGGATGCACGGCTGGGCGACTGGGTGGCACTGGACACCCCGCATGGCCCCCGTTTGGGCGGCGAGGTGGTCAAGCTGGAAGGTGACGCGGTGCATGTCTTTCCCAATGGCGATGCGGCGGGGCTGGCCTTGGGCGACCGCGCCGAATTGATCGGCCCGCGCCACTTGGCCCCCGACGATGGCTGGATTGGCCGGGTCATCGACCCGTTTGGCGCGCCGCTGGACGGGCGGCCCTTGGCGATGGGGGCGCGCCCGCGCCCTGTAACCGCGCCGCCGCCACCGCCCGCGCGGCGCGGGCGTCTGGGCAAGCGGCTGGATACCGGTATGGCCGTGTTCAACACCTTTCTGCCCCTTGTCGAAGGGCAGCGCATGGGGTTATTCGCGGGCTCTGGCGTGGGTAAATCCATGCTTTTGGGCAATTTCGCGCGGCTGGTTCAGGCCGATCTGGTGGTGATTGCCCTGATCGGTGAACGGGGCCGCGAATTACGTGAATTCATCGAGGACGTGCTGGGCCCGGATGGGCTGACGCGCGCGGTGATCGTGACCGCGACATCCGACCAGCCTGCGCTCACGCGCAAGCGTTGCGCCGAAGCCGCGATGTGCGTGGCCGAGCATTTCCGCGATCAAGGCAAGCATGTGCTTCTGTTGGCCGACAGCATCACCCGCATGGCCGAAGCACACCGCGAGGTGGCGCTTGCCAGTGGCGAAAGCGCCAGCCTTCGCGGCTTTCCGCCGTCACTCTCGCACCGCATCATGGCTTTGGCAGAGCGTGCCGGTCCGGGCGCGGACGGGGTCGGCGCAATTACCGCCATTTTCACCGTACTGGTGGCAGGCTCGGACATGGACGAGCCTGTGGCCGACATCCTGCGCGGGGTGCTGGATGGCCATGTGGTGATGGACCGCGCCATCGCCGAGCGGGGCCGCTTTCCGGCGGTGGATGTACTTCGCTCTGTCAGCCGATCACTGCCACGCGCGGCTAGCCCAGAGGAAAACGCGCGCCTGTCAGAAGCCCGCAGGCTGTTGGGGGCATATGACCGCTCGGAAGTCATGATCCAAGCCGGGCTATATGAGCGCGGGGCCGACCCACTTGTGGATCGCGCCGTTGCTGTCTGGCCTGCGCTTGATGCGTTTATCGGGGAAATGGCACCGCATGGCCATCGCGGTGCCTTCGCACGGCTGGCCCAATGTCTGGAACCGCCCGCAAAGGGTTAATACAGGGGTTTTCCCTTGGCCGCGTTGGGGCTACACCCAAACCCGAAACAGGGATCATGAGGGCATAAATGGCGCGCATCCTGATTACGTCGGCCTTGCCGTATATCAACGGCATCAAGCATTTGGGCAACCTTGTGGGCAGCCAATTGCCCGCCGACCTTTACGCCCGCTACATGCGTGGGCGCGGGCATGAAGTAATGTTCATCTGCGCCACCGACGAGCACGGCACACCTGCCGAATTGGCTGCCGCGAAAACCGGCGAGGCGGTGGATGCCTATTGCGCGCGCATGCACGATGTGCAGGCAGAGCTTGCGCGCGGGTTTCGGCTGTCATTCGACCATTACGGGCGATCCTCCAGCAAGCAAAACCATGCCTTGACGCAGCATCTGGCGGCACGCTTGGGCGAGGCCGGGCTGATAGAGGAAGTCACCGAGAAACAGGTCTATTCCATCACCGACGCGCGCTTCCTGCCCGACCGATATATCGAAGGCACCTGCCCCAATTGCGGCTACGAGCGCGCGCGGGGCGACCAGTGTGAGAATTGCACGAAGCAGCTAGACCCGACCGATTTGATTAACCCGCGCTCTGCCATTTCCGGCGCAACCGATCTGGAAGTGCGCAAAACCAAACACCTGTTCCTGCGGCAATCCGCGCTGCGTGAGCGGCTGGACCAATGGATCGACAGCCAGCAGGGTTGGCCGGTGCTGACCACATCTATTGCAAAGAAATGGCTGCATGACGGCAACGGCTTGCAAGACCGTGGAATTACCCGCGATCTGGATTGGGGCGTGCCCGCGCAATTCGACGGCGCACCGTGGCAGGGCATGGACGGCAAGGTGTTCTATGTCTGGTTCGATGCACCCATCGAATACATTGCCGCCACTGCCGAATGGGCGGAAGCGCAGGGCTTGGATGACAGCGCATGGCGGCGCTGGTGGCGCAATGACGAAGGTGCCGATGATGTGCGCTATGTGCAGTTCATGGGCAAGGATAACGTGCCCTTTCACACGCTCAGCTTCCCCGCCACGCTGATGGGGTCAGGCGAGCCATGGAAGATGGTCGATTACATCAAGTCGTTCAATTACCTGAACTATGATGGCGGGCAGTTTTCCACATCACTTGGCCGTGGCGTGTTCATGGACCAAGCCCTGTCCATCTTACCCGCCGATTACTGGCGATGGTGGCTTTTGTCCCACGCGCCCGAAAGCTCGGATTCCGAATTTACGTGGGAGAATTTCCAAGCCTCGGTCAACAAGGACTTGGCCGATGTGCTGGGCAACCTTGCCAGCAGGGTGACGAAATTCTGCCGCTCGAAATTTGGCGAGGTGGTGCCGGAGGGCGGCGCTTACGGCCCGCGCGAGGCACAGTTGATAGCCGACCTGACCACCCGCCTACGCGCTTATGAAGGCTTCATGGAAGGGATGGAAATCCGCAAATCCGCATCCGAATTGCGCGCTTTGTGGGTGCTTGGCAACGAATACCTGCAAGACGCGGCGCCTTGGTCCACCTTCAAGACCGACCCAGAAGCGGCGGCGGCGCAAATTCGTCTGGCGCTGAACCTGATCCGGGTTTACGCCATCGTCTCGCGCCCCTTCATCCCCGATGCGGCCGCAAGCCTGATGCAGGCGATGGACAGCGACGACTGGTCCTGGCCGACCGATCTGGGCACGAGCCTTGCCACCCTGCCCGCTGGCCACGCCTTTACGGTGCCAGAGGTGCTGTTCGCCAAAATCACCGACGAGCAGCGTGCAGATTGGGAAACTCGCTTCGCCGGCACCCGCTGACACAAGGAATCGCGCGGTCTTGCCCGATTTCGTCACGGAATCCGGTTGACACGCGCGGGCGGGTCAGTAGAAGGCAGGTTCAAGAATTCGCGGGCAAGGCGCGTCGCGCCCCACGTCCGGTGCAGGAGAGAATGACATGGCGAAGCCAACCACCATCAAGATCCGTCTGAACTCGACCGCGGGGACCGGGCATTTCTACGTGACGAAGAAAAACGCCCGCACCATGACCGAGAAGATGACCGTGCGCAAATACGACCCCGTTCTGCGCAAGCATGTCGAATACAAGGAAGGCAAGATCAAGTAATCTTGCGCCTGTCTTGGCAGTATTAAAAACCGCGCCCTGTGGCGCGGTTTTTTTTCATATGCGCGCGCTGCCGGGCCGCGCCATCAGTGTCAAAACCGCCAAGATCAGCCCAAAGCTGAGGACAGCATCCAGCAGAAACGCCGCGCCGGAATGCAGGGCGAACACTGCGGCGACAGCCGCGCTTTGAGCCTGTATCGAAAGCGCCAAGGCCAGCGCCAGCAAAACGGCAGAGCCTGCGCGCGCACTGGCCCATGCGTTGCGCCAGCCAAGTACCTCTCCGCCCGCTCGGCGCGCCACGATTACGCCGAAAGTCAGCACAAGCCAAAGCGACAGCGCATCGGCGACAAAGATCGACATTCCCGGCAGGGTTAAGAGTGCCAACGGGATGAAGGGCGTAGCCGCCAGCAGGCTCAAAAGCGCCCCCTGCCCCCAATAACCCAGCGCCAGCGCGGCCGAGAGCGGCGCACGCGGCCCGAAATAGATGGCGCGGTGCCACAAGAGGCCCATCACCGCCAGCGTCAGCCCAAGGCTGCCCCGCACGGCAAGATCATAGAAGAGCGGCGCATCGCGCGGCAAATCGGGCCAGACCTGCCCGGTCAGTTGCACGCTCAGCCATGCTTGCAGCGCCATGGCTAACAAGAAAGGTGGCAGCACCAAACGCTGCACCTGTTTCGGCTTGGCCAAGAGAATACGCCCTGCGGCGCGCACCTGCGACACGCTATTATTCATGCATTGCCCCATGAAAAAGGGCCGGTCTTGCGACCGGCCCCAGCACCACAATCTGGCACGTTATTCTTGCTGGCCCATGAACATCAGCAGGAACTGGAACATGTTCAGGAAGCTGATGTAGAGCGACAAGGCACCGTCAATGGCAGCTTTGTCCAGCCAGTCCTGATCGCCCGACATGGCGTGGGCGACATATTCGCTTTTGATCATCTGCGTGTGGAACGCAGTCAGACCTGCGAAAATCAGCACACCCAAGCCAGAAATGGCGAACATCATGGCCGGGCTTTGCAGGAAGATGTTGATGATCATGGCCACGATCAGGCCGATCACGCCCATCATCAGGAAGGTGCCCATGCCGGACAGGTCTTTCTTGGTGGTGTAGCCGAACAGGCTAAGACCTGCGAATGCAATGGACGTCACGAAGAACGTCTGCGCGATTGAGAAGCTGGTGAACACCAGAAAGATAGAGCTCAGCGACAGGCCGATGGCCGTGGCGAAAACGAAAAAGCCAAGCTGCACACCCGCCGCCGACGCACGGCGCATCAGCGCGCCCCAGCCGAACAGGATGAAGGCCAGCGGGGCGAACATGATCACCCAGCGCAGCGGCGACATGTAGATCGCACCGCCAAGGCTGTTAAGGTAGGTGCCATTCGGCAATTGTGCGACGGCCGCCGACGGGTCGGCCGTGGTTGCCAGACCGGCGATGGCCCATGCGGCCGCACCGGTGATCAGCATGCCCACCGACATCGTGCCGTAGACTTTGTTCATATGGGCGCGCAGCCCGGTATCGATCTGTTCAGCGCGAGCGCCGCTTACCTGCGCGCGCATCGTGTTGAAATCTGCCATTGCGTCCTCCGTTGGCGAAACTGTGCGGTGAGAAGTCACCATGTCCTAGCATATTTGCACGACCACCATGGTTTTCAAGCAAAACCGGAGTCAAATACAAAGGATTTCGGGTAAATCGGAAATGCCTGATCAAATCGTGATAACGATCTTCCCGGTCGACTTGCGCGCTCGCAGAATTTCCAGCCCCTCGACCGCTTGCTCCAAGGGCAAAACATGGCTGATATGGGGGCGCAAACTGCCGCTTGCATACCAGCCAAAGAGCGTTTGAATGGACCCCGACATGATCTTGGGCGCGAATTTCATATAGGCCCCCCAATAAAGACCAATCACGCTTAGATTTTTTACCAACAAAATGTTGGCAGGAAAGGCAGGCGGCGTGCCCCCCGCAAAACCAATGGCCAAAAACCGCCCATCTGGCAGCAACGCGCGCATGGCGGGCGTGGCCAGAGGTTCACCGATCGCATCATAGATGACATGCGCGCCGCCCAGTGCTTTCAGTTCGGCGCGCAGGTCGAACCCATCGGCCCCGCTGTCGAAACAGATGTCGGCTCCGGCTTGGCGGGCCACATCCAACTTATCTTGCCCACGTGCCACGGCGACCACCCGCGCGCCCATCCGCGCGCCAATCTCGACCGCGGTCAGGCCCACACCCCCGGCCGCGCCCAAAACCACCAGCGTTTCGCCCGGTTGTAAATGCGCGCGGTGCTCTAGCGCCAAATGCGAGGTGCCATAGGCCACCAGAAAGGCCGCCGCATCGGTGAAGGGCATGCTGTCGGGCATGCGCGCGCACAGATCGGCATTGCAAACCGCGTATTCGGCAAGACCGCCGCGTCCGGCAAAGACCGCCACACGGTTGTCCGGCACAAGGCCCGTTACCCCCTCGCCCAAAGCATCCACAACGCCTGCAAATTCCATGCCCAGAGTGTAGGGTGGCATGACCTTCTCTTGATACTTGCCTTTCATCATCAGCAGATCGGCAAAGTTCAGCCCGCAGGCGGCCACGCGAATGCGCACTTCTCCCGGCCCCGGTTCAGGTCGGTCGATCTGCTTAAGCATTGGGGTCGAATCGAAACTCTGAAGCCGGATCGCGCGCATTTGCCACCTTTTGGTTGTAAACATAGCCTGCCGCGCGGCGCGACCCGGTGCAAGCGGCAAGACGCCGCGCAGCAAATGTGCAATTCGCAATTCATCTTCAGGTTGTTTTGCATTTTGCAATGCAAATTGCGAAAATTCGTAATTGTCGCACTAAAATTCCGTTTTTGTCACCAAGGGCAGAAAAAAGCGGCAATGGTGCAACCGCGAGTGGTGCAGATGTTTCGTGCCGCAAGCATGGGCATGGGGCCCGCTGTATCAGTATTGAAAGACAAGAAGGCAATTCATGACACATCCCGTAGATCGCCATGTCGGACAGCAAATGCGGCACCGCCGGTGGATGATCGGTATGACCCAACAACAATTGGCCGATGCCGTGGGTATCCGCTTCCAGCAAATCCAGAAATACGAGACCGGCGCGAACCGGGTCTCTGCCTCTCGGCTATGGGACATTGCCAAGGCAATGGATGTGCCTGTCAGCTTTTTCTTCGAGGGTATCGACATTGCCGAAGGCGCCGAAGATACGGAAACCTCGGACATGATGGGCAGCAAGGAAACTTTGGACCTGCTGCGCACCTATTATGCCATCCCCGAAGCGCAGCGCCGCCGCCTGTTCGACCTTGCCCGCGCGCTTGGTGACGCAGCCTGATTGCTTGCATTGCAAGGCCGCGGCGTTACAGAGGGCGGAAAGACCTGCTCGGGGATTTCCGCCATGCGCCGCGACACTTTATCAAAGACCGACCTGACAGATTTGCTTGCCCTCGCCGAGCAGTTGGCAGATGCCGCGCGGGTGGAAACCTTACAACATTTTCGCCAATCCGGCCTGAGTGCTGACAACAAACTGGCCATGGGTTTCGACCCGGTCACAGTGGCAGACCGGGCCGCGGAAAGCGCGATCCGCGACATTTTGCTTCAAGAACGGCCCGATGACGCCATTCTGGGCGAAGAACATGGCGCGCGCGCCGGAACCAGCGGCTTGCAATGGGTGATCGACCCGATCGACGGCACCCGCGCCTATATCAGCGGCACCACCACATGGGGGGTGCTGATCGCGCTGGCCGATGCCGACGGGCCGTTTTTGGGCGTGATCGACCAGCCCTACACGCAGGAACGCTTCATCGCCGCGCCCGGTTTGGCCGAATTGCGTGGGCCGCGCGGCACCGTGCCATTGCGCACGCGCCCCACGGCGGGGCTGGACCAAGCGATCTTGTTTTCAACCTTTCCCGAAATCGGCACCGAAGCCGAGCGCATGGCTTTCACCCGCGTAGCAGGGTCGTGCAAGCTGGTCCGCTACGGCATGGATTGCTACGCCTATGCGCTGTTAGCGGCGGGCCATATTGACCTAGTGATAGAAGCAGGGTTGAACGCCTATGACATTGCTGCCCCCATTGCCGTGATCGAAGCCGCGGGCGGCATTGTGACCGATTGGCAAGGCGGCCCCGCGCATGAAGGCGGGCAGGTTCTGGCCACGGCAAACGCCACGCTGCACGCGCAAGCTTTGAAAAAACTGAACGACAGCGCTTGACCTTCCAGTTTCTGGAAGCGCCATATCGGTGCTAACCAGATAAAGAAGGTGAGCTATGAACATGCAATCGGTTGCGCTGCAACCCGCTTCGGAAATCGGCTTTGGCGTGGAAAAGCTAAGCTGTGCAGGCTGCGTGGGCCGCGCAGAGCGTGCCTTGGCCGAGGTGCCGGGCGTGCAAAGCGCGCGCGTCAACCTTGCCACACACCGCGCTGAAGTGGTGCTGGCCCCTTCTGGCAAGATGGCCGATTTGCAAACAGCCCTTCAGCGCGCGGGCTACCCGATGCGGGTGGAAACGGTGGAATTCGACGTTGCCAACATGACCTGCGGAAGTTGCATTGCCCGCGTTGAACAGGCACTTGCGGCGCAACCCGGCGTGTTGCGTGCCAGCGCCAACCTGACCACGGGAAGGGCTGAAGCCGATGTGCTGGACGCAAGCGCCGCCCTTGCCCTTGCAGTCGCACTGGATGCCGCAGGCTACCCTGCGCGACAAGTGACCGAAACCACACCTGCCGACCCTGCCGCGCGCCAAGCCGCCGATGCGCATGCGCTGGCCAGCCGTTTCCTGCTGGCGCTGGTGCTGACCTTACCCGTGTTCATCACCGAAATGGGCGGGCATCTGGTGCCGCCCTTCCATCATTGGCTGCTGCATTCTGTTGGCCAAACTCCGCTTTGGCTGGGGCAATTCGTGCTGACCACGCTGGTGCTTGTTGGCCCCGGTCGCGGGTTCTATACCAGCGGCCTGCCCGCACTGGCGCGGGGCGCGCCCGATATGAACAGCCTTGTGGCTATCGGCACACTCGCCGCATGGGCCTATTCCACTGTGGCCCTTTTTGCGCCAGCATGGCTGCCCGATGGCGCACAGGCCGTGTATTTTGAAGCCGCCGCCGTCATCGTCACGCTGATCTTGCTGGGCCGTTGGCTGGAGGCACGGGCGCGCGGGCGCACCGGCGCCGCGATTGCGCGGCTGATGGGGTTGCAACCGCGCCATGCGCGCAAAGTCGTGGATGGGACAGAGCATGAAGTGCCGCTCGACAGCATCACCCAAGGTGACATCTTGCGCCTGCGCCCCGGCGAACGGCTGGCCGCCGATGGCCTGCTGACCACGCAAGCTGCGCTGGTCGATGAAAGCATGATCACCGGAGAACCGCTGCCCGCAACCAAGGAAACCGGTGCCAAGCTGGTGGGCGGCACCGTCAATGCAGGCGATGCGTTCGAGATGCGCGTAACCGCAACCGGCGCGCAGACAGTTCTGGCGCAGATCATTCGTATGGTCGAGCGCGCGCTGGGCGCGAAGCTGCCGGTTCAGGCCTTGGTCGACAAGGTGACGATGTATTTTGTGCCGGTGGTTATGGGCGTGGCTGCGCTTACCGTGGTTTTGTGGTTGGCATTTGGTGCGGGGGTGAACCTTGCTCTGGTGGCGGGCGTGTCGGTGCTGATCATCGCCTGCCCCTGCGCGATGGGGCTGGCCACGCCCACCTCTGTCATGGTGGGGACGGGCCGCGCGGCGGAACTTGGGGTTCTGTTTCGCAAGGGCAGCGCGCTGCAAGTGCTGGAAGGGGTGCGCGTTGTGGCTTTTGACAAGACCGGCACGCTCACCGAAGGGCGGCCGACGCTCTCGCGCATCGTGACCACGGGCGCGGTGACGGATGACCGCGCCCTTACCCTTGCCGCAGCGCTAGAGCGCGATTCCGACCATCCCATCGCCAAGGCATTGCGCGGGGCGGCCCAAGACTTGGCCCTGCCAGAGGCCAGCGCGGTCAAATCGCTGACCGGGCTGGGCTTGCGCGGACAGGTTGACGGGCACACTGTGCTGCTGGGCGCTGCGCGGCTGATGGCGCAGGAAGACATTGCGCTGGATGCGCTGAACGAGGCAGCAGACGAGGCCGCCACACAGGGCGAAACCCCGTTCTACCTTGCGGTTGACGGGCAGCTTGTGGCGCTCATCTGTGTGGCTGACCGCCCGCGCGAAGGTGCCGCCGCCATGATCGCAGCGCTGCACGCGCGCGGGCTGCGTGTGGCCATGATCTCTGGCGATGCGCAGGCAACGGCGCAGGCGGTGGCGCGCCGCTTGGGCATAGATCATGTCGTGGCAGAGGTGATGCCCAAGGCCAAGGTCAGCGCCGTGCAGGACCTGCGCGCCGCGCATGGCCCGGTGGCCTTCGTGGGCGACGGAATCAACGACGCGCCCGCTTTGGCAGAGGCCGATGTGGGCCTTGCCATCGGCAGTGGCACCGATATCGCAGTCGAGGCAGCCGATATCGTGCTGTCGTCCAGCCGCCCGCAGGCCGTGCTGACCGCGTTCGAGATGTCAGGCAAGACCATGCGCAACATACGCCAGAACCTGTTCTGGGCCTTTGCCTATAACACGGCCTTGGTGCCGGTCGCGGCGGGCGTGCTCTATCCGGGCTTCGGGATTACTCTGTCGCCCATGCTGGCGGCGGGGGCCATGGCGCTCAGCTCGGTCTTCGTGCTGTCTAATGCGCTGCGACTGCGCTTCGTGGGAACGGGAACAACGGTATGAACATTTCCGATGCGGGCGCGCGCTCTGGCCTGCCGCCCAAGACCATCCGCTTTTATGAAGAGATCGGGCTGATCACACCCGCGCGCATGCCCAATGGCTACCGCGATTTTTCTGACGAAGACCTGCACAAGCTGGCCTTCCTGCGCCGGGCGCGCGCGTTGGGGTTTTCCATCGACGAATGCCGCCAGCTTTTGGGGCTATATACCGACCGAAGCCGCGCCAGCGCCGATGTCAAGGCGCTGGCCAGCGCGCAGCTTGCCCGGATCGACCAGCAATTGGCCGAGTTGCAGGAAATGCGGCGCACGCTGGCTAGCCTGATTTCGGCCTGCGCGGGCGATTCGCGGCCAGATTGCCCGATCCTGTCGGATCTGGCGCAAGACTAAGCGCTCAGGCGATCGCCTGTTCGGTCTTGGTCACCGGCTTTGTTACGGGCTTTACGGTGGGCTTGTCGGCCACCTTTGCCACGCGCGGACGCCGGTGCAGCGGCGTGGGCTTGGGCGCGGCGCGGCGCAGGCTTTCGGCCTCTGCGGCCATATCAGCGGCGGTTTCACGCGGCATGGCATTGGCCATGTTGCAAAGCATTTTCAGATAAGCATGCTGTTGCTGGCGCAGAATGCCCGCCCAGAACATAGAACTTTTCAGCCAGATCGTCAGCGGATCAAATGCCATCGTTTTCCTCCAAACCTGCTGCACGCATCTGCGTTTCAGCTTCCCCTCTGGGCGTGACGTTAGCAGCATCTGGATGACACTGCCTTGACTTTGCGCAGGCGAAAGGACCGATTCCCAAGGATGGGTGCGCAAACATGACGTATCTCAGCTACAAGCGAGGCATGCGCGGTGTCAAAGCGAACCGGACGCAGCGGCAATAACAAATTCGCAACTGCGCAAGCATTCAGCACCTATGCCCGACGCGCGCCCATGTCGCCTTGCAGACAGGGCCATGTTCCGGCATGGATTTGGTAAGCTATGAAAGGCGAATGTCATGCTGAAACTGATCCTAGCGGCGCTGTTGGTTGTGGTGGTGGCGGGTATGGGCTGGGTGCGGCTGGCTCCGCATGATCCCGCGCGCTGGCACCTGGACCCGCGCCGCGTTGCGCGCCCGGCCACGCCCAATTTTTTCTTGCTGCGCATGGGCGATGGCGATGCACCCGCGCCCTTGTTCGACATGACCCCGACAGATTTGGCCGAACGCTTCCACAGCGTGGCCACCGCGCAAGGGGCGAAGTTGCTGGCCGGTCGCGTGGCGGACGGGCATATGACCTATCTGTCCCGCTCGCGCCTGATGGGCTATCCCGATTACACCACCGTGCTCATCGAACCCGCAGGCGACGGGGCGATGATGACGGCCTTTGCCCGCGCGCGTTTTGGCTATTCCGATATGGGCGTGAACCGCGCGCGGCTGGAAGGCTGGATCGCGGCGCTTACCGACTAAGACTGCAACAGCCGGTCAACAGGCTGCTGTTCAGACCCAGCATGACGGCCACGCGCAACCCATAAGCGCGGTCGCTCATGCCATCGTTGCAGGCAGCGGGATGGATATAGGCCACCGCTGGCCCCTCTGGCCCGGCGAAACGGATCATGCGGCGCAAATCGCCCGGCACTGAACTGTCTTGCGCGACCCACAGCGCCAAGTCGCGCGCGGGCATATCCGGCGTCTGAAAGCGCAGTGCACCATCATCGGCATCCAGCGACCAGAAGGGTTCCGTCCCAAAACAGCTTAGTCCCACGGGCAGGTTAAAATTGTCGATCGACACACCACGCGCTGCCATGAAACGCATGGAAACCCAGCCCGCGCTCTCTGCCGTATTGACCTGCCCCCATGTGCCACTTGCATTGATTGAAACCACTTCCACCTCACGCGCGTTGTGCGCGAGCGTGCTCTGAATGGGCGCATCGGCATCCGGAGCGGCGCGGATATTCAGAACATCATCCTCCGCCACGCCTGTCACGTCGTAGAGCTGCGGCAGCTCTTGCGCGGCCACGCCCACAATGCCCATCCAAACGCAAATCAAACTTGTCACCAAAGCGCGCATGGCCCTCTCCATCCCGAAACTGAGGGGCAACGATAGCACACAATAGCCGGTCAGGCTTTCATCTGTTCAAGCGGTATCTCTGTCGTGAACTTGATCTCTTCCATAGACAAAAGGGCTGTCACGTTGAAAATACTGACATCGGCAATCAGCGATTGGTAAAAGCGGTCATAGGCGCGGGCATTGGCAACCCGCACCTTCAGGATATAGTCGATGTCCCCGGCAAGGCGGTGCGCTTCCATCACCTCTGGACGCGCGCGCACGGCTTTCAGAAACGCAGCTTGCCAATCCGCATCATGCGCAGAGGTGCGCACCAGCACGAAAAAACACGCTTCCAGCCCAAGCGCGTATTCGTCCAGAAGCACCGTGTAGTTGCGGATAACGCCACCCGCGCGCAACTTGCGAATGCGATTCCAGACCGGCGTCTTGCTGGACCCGGTCTTGCGCGCGATCTCGTCCAAGGATTGGCTGGCGTCGCGTTGCAATTCTGCCAGAATGCGTTTGTCCAGATCGTCTAGCTCTGCCGACATATTTAGGTGCCCTCGCGTGGTTCCGGAGAAATTATTCTGGTCGAGAAAGATTTGGAAGCACTTTTTGGAACAATATTCTATCATCTTTGTGTGGCCTTGCCTGATCGGGCGGCGAAGTCTTGATCTTGACCTGTATCAAGGCTTACTGACCCAACAAAGACGTATCCCGACCCAGACTATCGTTTCGCCATCCCCAGAAAGCTTGCGCCCATGACCGACCAGAGCAATGTTGCCAAGGCAACTCCCACCTTGCCCGATGCACAAACCGTCACCTCGGTCACGCATTACACCGATCGCCTGTTCGCGTTTCGCTGCACGCGCCCGCAGTCTTTGCGCTTCCGGTCGGGCGAATTCGTGATGATCGGGCTGATGGGCGATAACGGCAAACCGCTTCTGCGCGCTTATTCCATTGCGTCGCCCTCTTGGGATGAAGAGTTGGAATTCTACTCGATCAAGGTGCCCGATGGCCCGCTGACCAGCCGCCTGCAACATATCCAGCCGGGCGAGCAGATCATCCTGCGCCCCAAACCCGTGGGAACCTTGGTGCTGGATGCCCTGCTGCCCGGCAAACGGTTGTGGATGCTGGCCACCGGCACCGGAATCGCGCCCTTTGCCAGCCTGCTGCGCGACCCGGAAACGTGGGAGAAATACGAGCAGGTCATCGTGATGCATACCTGCCGCGAGAGCGCCGAGCTAACCTATGGCCGCGATCTTGTGACAGCCCTGCCCGATGACCCGCTGATCGGCGAATTGGTCGCGGACAAGCTGCTATATTACCCTTGCACCACGCGGGAAGAGAGCGCTCATATGGGGCGGATCACGGACAACATGACCTCTGGCAAGGTCTATGCCGATCTGGGCATTGCGCCCTTGGACCCTGCGATTGACCGCGCCATGGTGTGCGGGTCGTTGGCGTTTAACCTCGATATCAAAAAAGTGCTGGAAAGCGCGGGCCTGTCCGAGGGCGCTAATAGTGCGCCAGCCGAATACGTCGTTGAAAAGGCTTTTGTCGACTAACGCGCAGCCCTTCACCGCTGAATAAAGAAAAACCCGCGTCATGCGGCCAGCCGCATGGCAGCAGCTTTACAGGTGTGAGCATGGCATCCCGCCCCGCGCTATCAGCGCGAAAAAGACCGGGCGCCTGCTAGTTAAAGAGGAGGCGCAATGTTGGATAAATGGTCGGAGTGAGAGGATTCGAACCTCCGGCCCCTGCCTCCCGAAGACAGTGCTCTACCAGGCTGAGCTACACTCCGACCGTGCCGCGGCGTATACGACCGCGCGCGCGCCTTGGCAAGAGGGATCGGGCCAAGAAGTGCTTTCCAAGACCTTGGAATTTGCCTATGGCTTCGGCGCATGACAAAAGACAGTTCCATCCCGCTTATCACCACCACAGATGCGCTGGCCGCTTTTTGTGCGCAGGCTTCCGACGCACCTTATGTGACCATCGACACAGAGTTTCTGCGCGAGCGGACCTATTACGCCAAGTTGTGCCTGTTGCAGATGGCGCTGCCGGGGGCGGATGGGCCGACAAGCGGCCCAGCCGTATTGGTGGACCCGCTCGCCGACGGGCTGGACCTGGAGCCCTTTTACGCGCTGATGCGGGACGACAACGTGGTCAAGGTGCTGCATGCCGCGCGGCAAGATTTGGAAATCTTCTGCATCGAAGGCGGCACCCTGCCCCGGCCGCTGTTTGACACGCAAGTCGCGGCCATGGTCTGTGGCTTTGGCGACCAAGTCGGCTATGAGACGCTTGCCCGCAAACTGGCCAAGGCCAATGTCGACAAATCCTCGCGCTTTACAGATTGGTCGCGCCGCCCGCTGTCAGAGGCGCAGGCGAAATACGCGCTGGCCGATGTGACCCATCTGCGGGTGATCTATGAAAAACTGACGGCAATGCTCGCCCAAACCGGGCGCGCGCCGTGGCTGGACGAGGAACTTGCGATCCTGCTCGATCCCGAAACCTACATCATCCGCCCCGAAGATGCGTGGAAACGGGTCAAAACGCGCAACGATTCTGGCAAGTTTCTGGCCATTCTGCGCGAATTGGCCGCTTTCCGCGAAGCCTATGCGCAAGAGCGCGACATACCGCGCGGGCGGGTGTTCAAGGATGACGCGCTGCTGGAACTGGCGGCCGCCAAGCCCCGCACCCTGGACGATTTGGGCCGCTTGCGCCTGTTGCTGCGCGAAGCCCGGCGCGGAGAGATTGCAGACGGTATCTTGGCAGCCGTCACAAGTGGCATCGACTGCCCGCCAGAACAGCAGCCCAAGCAAAATTCGGCCCGCGACGCGCTTCAGGTCAACCCGGCCTTGGCGGATTTGCTGCGTGTGCTGTTGAAAGCGAAATCCGACAACGAAGGTGTTGCGGCCAAGCTGATCGCGTCAAGCGCCGATCTGGACGCGCTGGCGGCTGGCTTACGTGACGCGCCCGCACTGCATGGCTGGCGCGCAGAGGTATTCGGGAATGATGCCCTGCGCCTGTGCAAAGGTGAATTGGCGCTTGCCGTCAAGGGCGAGCGGGTCGAGGTGATCGCGCTTTAACGCCGCACGCTCTGCGCATTCTGCGCCCCACGCACCACGATGCGCCGCACACCTGCCAACGTGTAGTTCGACACTTTCACGCCTGCCGTAACCGTCCGCGATTGCTCTGTCCCAGTGCCCGTGGCGCCGCGCGGGCCAGCCAGCACGAATTCGTAAATCAGCGCGCCATCAACCGGCACTTCGTCATTGACCGGGCGCAGTTCCACATCCCACCAACCTTGTGTCGCGGTCACGCCGGTTGCGCGTACAATCGCGCCTTCGGGCACGCGCAGCACTTCCATCTCGCGCACCACGGGAACCAAGGCGCGGCGGTCGGTGGACGTTTCCCAGCCGCTGGCGGGAGCAAGGGTTTCGACCTCGTCATTGCTAAACCACGTCATGGGGTTCAGGCGCGACCATCCGCTGCCGCCGCATGCGCCAAGCGCAAGCACCATGACAAGGGCGGCAAGGGCGGGCTTTTGCATCGGATCAGTCCTTATCTGGCGCAGCACTGCTTCGGGTTAGCGTAAATGTGCCGCGTTGAAAAGTGCTCTCGCGGGCTGGACCTTGGACAAGTGGCGCTTTACCTCTGGGCACGGAAGCAACCGAGGACAGATCATGGCCAGCCCGGCATTCGAAGAGATCGTGGAAACATTCGAGTTTCTGGACGCATGGGAAGACCGCTACCGCCATGTGATCGAGATGGGCCGTGCTTTGCCCGCGATGGATGACGCGCTGAAAACGCCCGCCACCAAGGTCGAGGGCTGCGCAAGCCAAGTCTGGATCCAGCCCATGATCGCCGGAACCGGCCCTTCCGCGACGTATGATTTCGCCGGTGCCAGCGATGCAATGATCGTGCAAGGGCTGATCGCGGTTCTGCATGCGCTTTATGCCGGGGAAAAGCTGGCAGATGTGGCGGCAATCGACGCGCCCGCCGAATTGGCACGCCTTGGGCTGGATCAGCACTTGTCCTCGCAACGCTCCAACGGGTTGCGCGCCATGGTCACACGCATTCGCGCCACCGCCGCAGAGGCTGCTGCGTGAGTGCCGACACCCTGCTTTTGGTTGAGATGGCAGGGTTGTTGCTGGTCATCGGGGCCATTGCAGGGCTTGTGGCGGGGCTTTTGGGCGTCGGGGGCGGCATCGTTCTGGTGCCCGCGTTCTTTTATGCTTTCACCGCATTGGGCTATGGCAGCGCGCAATTGATGCAGGTTTGCCTTGCCACATCCTTGGCCACGATCATCACGACCTCGATCCGGTCCATGCAAAGCCACCATGCCAAGGGCGCGGTCGATTGGTCCATCCTGCGCGGCTGGGCGCTGTTCATTGGCACCGGCGCGGTCTTGGGTGTGCTGGTCGCCGCCGCGCTGCGCTCGGTGGTGTTGCAGGGTATTTTCGGCGTGGTCGGCGTGTTCATCGGCCTTTATTTCGGTTTTGGCCGCAAGGATTGGCAATTGGGCGCGGTCATGCCCTCTGGCCTCAAGAAAGCCATTATCGGGCCGATGATCGGGCTTTTGTCGGTGCTGATGGGGATTGGCGGCGGATCGTTCGGCGTGCCGCTGATGACATTGCACGGCGTGGCCATTCACCGCGCAGTCGGCACCGCGTCAGGCTTTGGGTTGATTATCGCGCTGCCCTCGGTTCTGGCCTTCATGCTGGTCCCGATCGACAACGCGCCCCCGTTCAGCATTGGCGCGGTCAACCTGCCCGCCTTTGCCTTGGCCGTGGCCATGCCGCTTGTCACAGCGCCTTTGGGCGCAAGGCTGGCGCATTCGATGGACCCCAAACGCCTGCGCCGCATTTTCGCAGTGTTCATCATGGTGATGGCGCTGAACATGCTGCGCAAGGCGTTGGGGTTTTAGGAACCTCTGGCGCGGAACAAGGGCAAAGCCCGCCGCGCCATCGGCGGGCCGTCCCGCGGCTTGCCGATTGGCTGAAGCCAGCGCGTCGTTCTGATGTCTCTCGGACTTGGCTGCTATAAAGCGCTATAGATCATGCGTTGGTTCGGCAGTCCCCGGCCCACCGCTGGCGCTCTGACAGCCCTACCCGTCCAGCGCCTTGCCCAAGCGTGGCAGCTTGGCGCGTTTCAACAGCGGCCGCAAGGGTTGCGCGCGGCCTGAAATCGCCTCTGTCCGGGCCTGCACCTTGGCCACCACGGTTTCGACCAAGCCCGCATCGCGCAACCACAGATCCATCAACAGATCATCTGGCGAAAACGCGCGCAGCCCTTCCAGACGATTGCGCGGGAAATCACGCAAGTTCGAAGTGATAATCCCCTCGGCCTGCCCGCTGATCGCGCAGGCCAGAACATGCGCATCCGCCGGGTCGGGCAGCGACAGCCGCGCCTCTAGCGCCGGGTCGGCAGGCACCTCTGCTTCGGGCCAATCCGCGCGCAACACCGCAATTTCGCCAGAGGCAATTGCCGCCCCCTCGGCCCCCAGACGCGCCGCCGCGATCTGCCATTCGGCCAGAATGCGCGCGGACCACAAGGGCGCATACAAGCCAGTCCCGGCTACCCCGATCAGGATTTCGCGCAGGATTGTGGGGTAGAGCACGCAGGCGTCTAGGACGAGGCGCATCAATCCAGCCGGAAAAACACGGCCCTCAGATAGCCCGATTCTGCCAATTGCGGCAATTGCGGATGGTCCGGCCCGGCAAAGCCCGTATGCAAGATCACACCGCGCCGCCCAGCCCGACCAATACCGCGCGCGCTCGCATTGCGGAAGCTGGTCAGGTCAGCGGCATGCGAGCACGAACACAGACCCAGATACCCGCCCGGAGCTACAAGCGCAGCGGCACCCCGCGCCACGCGCTCGTAAGCGCGCAGGCCCGCCTCTAGCGCGGGTTTGTTGGGCGCAAAAGCGGGCGGGTCGCAGATGACGGTGTCGAAGTGGCGGCCCTCTTCGGCCAGCTTTTGCAACATGTCGAATGCGTCGCCCTGCAAGGTCTGGAAGCGGTCGGCCGTGCCGCTGGCGGCAGCGCCCGCCTCTGCCAACGCCAGCGCGGGGGCGGAGCTGTCCACGGCCAAGGCTGTCGTCGCGCCCCCCGCTAGCGCGGCCAGCGCAAAGCCGCCCACATGCGCGAACACATCCAGCACAGAGCCGCCCTTGGCCAAACGCGCGGCAAAAGCATGGTTGGGGCGTTGGTCGAAGAACAGCCCCGTCTTCTGCCCGCCCAGCACATCGGCCATATAGGTCGCGCCATTCATCGGCACCGGCACCGGGCCATCCACCGCGCCGCGCGCGACCTCTGTCACCTCTGGCAGCCCTTCAAGGCTGCGCGCCCGGCCTGACCCGTTGCGGATGATGGTCGTCACCCCCGTCACCTCTGTCAGCGCATCGGCGATCAGGTCGAACTGCGCTTCGGCCCAAGCGGCATTGGGTTGGATCACGGCCACATCGCCAAAGCGGTCAATGACCACGCCGGGTAGGCCATCGGCTTCGGCATGGATCAACCGGTAATGCGGGGTGTCATAGAGCGCCGCGCGCATGGCCTGCGCATGCGCAATGCGCCGCGCAATCCAAGCCTGATCGATCTGCGCCTCCGCGTCGCGATCCATCATCCGCCCGATGATCTTGGAGGCCGGGTTGACCGTGACCAACCCCAGTGGGCGCCCGTCATTCTCTTCCAGCCGCACGAATGTCCCGGCAGGAATGGCACGGGTGCGGCGGTCCAGCACCACCTCGTTGGCAAAGACCCACGGAAAACCATGGCGAATGGCGCGGGCTTCGGCCTTGGGGAGCAGGCGGAGGATGGGCATGGGCGGCACTTTCACGGACAGATCAAGCGCAGCCCATAGCCGGTTTGCACCACCGGGGAAAGGGGCCTAGGCGCACCTGCCCCGCCACATGCGCCGCAAGGTGGCGTCTTTCAGCACGATATGGTGGTAAAGCGCGGCACCGATATGCCCTGCCAGCAGAAGGCCCAGAGAAATCGCCGCAATCTGGTGGTCAAGGCGCGGCGGCAGATCGGCAAGCTCTGGCATTGGGGCAGACCCGAACAGCGCATCGGGCAGGCCCGACAGCACCGACATGGCGATGCCACTGGCCAGAAGCACCAAGAGTGCTGCGTAAAGCAAGCGATGCACCCAATGCGCAAGCCCCGCCTGCCATGCGGGGACCGATGGCAAGGGCGCGGGCCTGAACGCACCGCGCAGCAATCGGACAAGCCGCGCCACGGTCAGCGCCAGAACCAAGATCGCCACGGGCAAATGCACCTGCAAAGCCTGCACCTTGACCGCAGGGGCGTCCGAGAGCCCCGCGCGCAACCCACTGCCCACAAACACCACGATTAGCGCCGCGCTGCCCCAATGCAATACGCGAGAGGTTGGGGTGTAACCCTCTGTCGCGAAAGCCATCATACCCGCCTTACAGGTCAGGCCGGATCGCGGCGCGCATGGCAACCATGATCGGGAAGCCACCGATGAATTCAGCCTGCGTCAGCAGCGCGTCGCCATCCAGATCGGCGCGGCGGAAATCATGCGACATGGCAATGCGGTATTCGCGTTGGTTCAGGCTGTCATCGCCGTCGCGGTCTCAGAAGGCATAGACGATTTGGGACGCGGTGACATAGGCGTCACCCCGCCCCTGCGCTTCGGCAATCCGGGCAAAACCGGGATCCCAGCTTGCGAATTCAGCATAGGTCACTTGCCCATTGCCATCGCCATCCATGGCCGCGAAGGACGAGGCGCGGAAATGTTCGATATCGCCCATATCGACAAAATCGCACCTGTCCGAGGCCATGCTGGCAAAGATGGTTTCAGCCAGGTGGCGGCCTTCGATCCCGGCCGCGTCGCTTTGGGCTGTGGCGGGGCCTGCAAAGGCCGCCAGAATGAGGGCTGGAAAGGTCAGTCTGGTCATGGCTTCTTTCCGTGCGGGGAATGGTTTATAAGTTGCAAACAAGGTAATTATTTACATGACAACAGAAAATCCGACCGCGACCGCTTCGCTGGGCCGGGCGCTGAATTTTGCCGCCGGCACCGGCAACGCCGTGGTCGCCCGGCTGGACCGGGTGGACCGCGCCGGACGCGACTGGCTGACCCAACAGGACCAGAACTAGCGCAGGCCCCCTTTCAATGGCCAACGCACTGCGCTAGCGTGGTGCGCATGTTTACCATCGAGCATGATTTCGACGCGACCATCATAACCCTCGTAGACGAGGGCCGCGCATCGTTGCGCGAGGATATCACTATCCGTGCCGCCGATGATCGCGTGACCGTAGTTCAGTTCGACCCCGATACGGAAACCGAGCAAGTTGTGACGCTGTCGCTGTCGCAATTGCGCGATCTGGCGGCGGCACTGAACCTGCCCGAGGGTAGCTACCGGCTGGCGCGTAAGCCATAAATCGTGGCTCCGGCCTGCCTTGCAGACCTGCCCGCAAAACGGGCAAGAAAGGAAAGTCTATGCTGACCAATGACCAGCTTAACCAGTGGGATCGTGACCATTTCCTGCACGCTTCCACGCATTTCGCGCAGCATGCGCGCGGCGAAAGCGCCACGCGGATCGTCACCAAAGCTGACGGCGTGCATATAGAGGACCGCGACGGCAACCGCTTTCTGGACGCGTTCGCGGGCCTTTACTGCGTGAATGTGGGCTATGGGCGCACCGAGATTGCCGACGCCATCGCCAAACAGGCGCATGAACTGGCCTATTACCATTCCTATGTCGGTCACGGCACCGAAGCCTCGATCACGCTGGCGCATATGGTGGCCGAACGTGCGCCCGCGCATATGAACCGCGTCTATTTCGGCCTGTCAGGGTCGGACGCGAATGAAACCAACGTGAAACTGGTCTGGTATTACTGGAACGTGAAGGGCCGTCCTGAAAAGCGCAAGATCATCTCGCGCTGGCGCGGCTATCACGGGTCGGGGCTGATTACCGGGTCGCTTACGGGCCTGACGCCGTTCCACGCCAAATTCGGTCTGCCCATGGCTGAGGTCGTGCATACCGAAGCGCCCTATTATTTCCGCCGCCCGCGCCGCGACATGTCTGAGGCCGAGTTCACCGCCCATTGCGCGGCCGAGTTGCAGGCACTGATAGACCGCGAGGGAGCGGACACTATCGGCGCGTTTATTGGAGAGCCGATCTTGGGCACCGGCGGCATTGTCCCGCCACCCGCAGGGTATTGGGAGGCGATCCAGCCGATTTTGAAAAAGCATGACATCTTGCTGATTACGGACGAGGTGGTCACAGGCTTTGGCCGTTTGGGCACGATGATGGGGTCCACCCATTACGGGATCACGCCCGACATCATCACCATCGCCAAGGGGCTGACCTCTGCCTATGCGCCGCTCTCGGGCAGCATTGTCAGCGACGATCTGTTCAAGGTGCTGGAAGAAGGCACCGACAAATTCGGCCCCTTCGGCCATGGCTGGACCTATTCGGCGCACCCCATCGGGGCGGCAGCGGGTGTCGCCAATCTGAAACTGGTGGATGATCTGGGGCTGGTGCAGAATTCGCGCGACACGGGCGCCTATTTCCAGAACGCGCTGAAAGCGCGGCTGGGCAGCCACCGCTTCGTGGGTGATGTACGCGGCGAGGGGCTGATGGCCGCCGTCGAATTGCAGCGCGACCCCGACGCGGGCACAGATTTCAACGCCGCCGACAAGATCACCGCGCAAGTGGTGGGGGCCATGGCCAAGCGCGGCGTCATCGCCCGTGCGATGCCGCAGGGCGAGATCATCGGCTTCGCGCCGCCTTTGTGCATTACCCCCGCAGAAGTCGACGTGATCGCAGATGTAACCGCGCTGGCGCTGGAAGATGTGACCGGCGCGCTCTGATTGCCCTGCCCCGGCGCATACCCGCGCCGGGGTTTTCTTTTGCGCCACAGGACCGCACGCACATGACCACCACCAACCCGAACTTTACCGATGCCGAGTATGAAGCTCGCATCGCCCGCACCCGCGCCGAGATGGAAATCCGCGGGCTGGACCTGATGATTATTTCCGACCCGTCGAACATGAACTGGATCACCGGCTATGACGGCTGGACCTTTTACGTCCATCAGGCCGTTTTGCTGCCGATGGAGGGCGAACCCGTCTGGTGGGGGCGCGGTATTGACGGGCCGGGAGCGCTGCGCACCGTGTTCATGCGCAGCGACGACAGCGTGGTGCCCTATGACGACACCTATGTGCAGAACCCCCAGAAACATGCGATGGAATCGCTGGCGGCACTGATCGTGGATCGCGGTTGGAATACTGGCTGGATCGGCGTGGAGATGGACAATTACTATTACTCCGCCGCCGCGCACCAAACCTTGGTCAACCACCTGCACGAGGCGCGATTTGAAGATGCAACCGGGCTGATGAACTGGCAACGATTGGTGAAATCGGAATCCGAGCTTCTCTATATCCGCCGCGCGGCGCGCATCGTGGAGCGGATGCACCGCGTCATCCTTGACGTGGCCGAGCCCGGCATGCCCAAGAATAAGCTGGTGGCCGAAATTTCCAAGGCCGGGATCGATGGCGCCGATGGGCATTGGGGGGATTACCCGGCCATCGTGCCCATGGCGCCTTCGGGGCTGGATGCTACGGCCGCGCATCTGACATGGGATGACCGGCCCATGCGCGCAGGCGAGGCGACCTTTTTCGAGATAGCAGGCGTGCACCGCCGCTACCATTGCCCGCAATCGCGCACGCTGTTTTTCGGGGCGGTGCCGGATTTGTATCGCCATGCCGAGGAAGCCGTGTTGGAAGCGACCGAAGCGGGACTAGCGCAATGCTACCCCGGCGCGCGGGCCGAAGATGTGGCCAATGCCTTCAACGCGGCGCTGAACAAGCGCGGATTTCAGAAGGACAATCGCTGCGGCTATTCGATTGGCCTAAGCTACCCGCCCGATTGGGGCGAGCGCACGCTGTCGTTGCGGCGCGGCGACATGACAGAATTGAAGCCGGGCATGGTGATGCATTTCATGCCGGCGCTCTGGCTGGAAGATGGTGGGCTGGAAATTACCGAGCCTGTGCTGATTACCGAACATGGCCCAGAATTGCTGTGCACCACCCCGCGCGAGATTTCCGTGAAATAAGGGAATCGCCCTGTGGGGTGGGGGTGGGGCAAGCCCTGCCCCACCCCACAGGCCACGATTTGGCCCTGCTGACGCAGGGCAGGACTTGAGGAAACGCACCTGACTTCACTACACCGCGCGCCTTTAGCGGTGGTTACGCCATGAGTATTTTGGGCAAGATGAAGCAGTTTTAGCGGTTCATCGCGCGGCTAAGGATGATGACCGGAAGGATACCGACCGCGACGATCATCAGGGCCGAGGTCGAGGCCTCTTCGAGCCGCCCGTCGCTGGCAAGGCGGTAGACACGGATTGCCAACGTGTCGAAATTGAACGGGCGCACGATCAGCGTAGCGGGCAATTCCTTCATAACATCGGCAAAGACGAAGATCGCCGCCGTCAGCATACCCCGGCGCAAAAGCGGGATATGCACCCGCGCCAGCAGGCCTGCCGTGCCCACGCCCAGATTGCGCGCCGCGTCATCCATGCTACGGGGGATGCGGGTGAACGCCGCTTCGGTGGTTTTCAGCGCCACGGCGAGGTAGCGCACGATATAAGCAAACATCAGCGCCGCGATCGTGCCCGTCAGCAAAAGCCCGGTCGACATGCCGAAGGTGGCGCGCATGGCTGCATCCAGCGTGTTGTCGAACGCGGCCATCGGAATAAGGATTCCGACCGCGATCACCGCGCCGGGAATTGCATAGCCAAGGCTGGCCGCCTGAATGGCCAGATTGACAACCGGCCCTCCGTTCAGGCGGCGCGCATAGGCCAGAAACAACGATAGGCTAACCAGCAGCACCGCCGCGCCCCCCGCCATGGTCAGACTGTTAGAAACAAACCGAAAGAAGCGCGGACCCCACATCGGGTCGCCCGCGATCAGGGCCAAGCGCACAAGCTCCCAAGCCGGAAAGACAAAGCCCAACAGAACCGGCAAGGCACACGCCAAAGCAGCGAGCGCAGCAGGTCCGGCCCCAAGGCGCACGCGTTTCAGGCTGGCCGCGCGACCGCCACTATCGCCCGCGAACCGCCTGCGCCCGCGGATCAGGTGTTCGACATAGAACAATGCCGCGACAAGGCAGAGCAGCAGCGCCGACAATTGCGCCGCCGCAACCGGCGCGCCGCGCGCGAACCATGTGCGGAAAATGCCCGTGGTCAGCGTCTGAACCCCCAGATGCACCACCGCGCCATATTCTGCCAGTGTCTCCATGGCCACGAAGGCCGCACCCGCCGCCACGGCCGGCCACGC
The DNA here is from genome assembly GCA_964401005.1 of uncultured Natronohydrobacter sp. Classification (GTDB taxonomy): domain Bacteria; phylum Pseudomonadota; class Alphaproteobacteria; order Rhodobacterales; family Rhodobacteraceae; genus Roseinatronobacter. The sequence continues at coordinate 6,747 of CAYNWX010000001.1, read as the reverse complement.
CATAGGCAGTGCCACGCGAATAAAGGCTTGGGTACGGGTATGGCCCAAGGCGCGGGCCGTATCCATCAAGTGTTGCGATTGCCCGATGAAAGCTGCGCGCGACAGCAGGTAAACGTAGGGATAGAGCACCAGCGACAAAAGCACGATTGCGCCGGGCACCGAGGCCACCTGCGGAAACCAATATTCACCAATCTGCCAGCCAAACCAGTCGCGCAAGCCGCTCTGGATTGGGCCCCAAGAACTGAGCCGGTCGAAATAGACATAGGCAATCACATAGCTTGGCATGGCCATGGGCAGCATCAGCGCCCATTCGAAGACGCGCCGCCCCGGAAATTCGAACGCGGCCACCAACCAGCCTGTAACCGCGCCGATCACGATGGCAAGGCTGGGCACGCCAATCAGCATCAGCGCAGAATTGCGCAAATAGGTCGGCAGCACCGTATCCATCAGGTGCGGCCAGACCCCGTCCGAAGGCAGGAACACCCGGCTGAGAACCGTCACGATCGGCAGCAAGATTACCCCTGCAACCAACACCGCCAAAACGGTCCAGACCGTCAGGCGTTTGCGGGCGGGGCGTAGGCTTCGGCGATGCGTCAGGTCCATCTGGGTCATGCGCCGCATGTAGCGCGTTTTCTCTGCTCACGAAATACCAAATAAAAAACTAGGAAATATATCCGATTATTCTTGTCATGAATTAAAAGCCGGACTAGGTTGCGTGCAGTTGGGAAAACCTGACAAAAACAGTCAACCGAATGGGTGCAAAAGATTTGACGCGCCCTAGGCAAGCAACACATGACAAGGAGACATCGCATGTTGCGTCTTGCAAGCGTATCCGTCGCTGCCCTATCGCTGGCCCTGCCCGCGTTCGCACAGGAAGTGAACCTGTATTCCGCGCGCCATTATGACACCGATCTGGCGCTCTACGATGCGTTTACCGAAGCGACCGGGATCACCGTCAACCTGATCGAAGGCTCTGGCGACGAGATTCAGGCCCGTCTGGAAGCCGAGGGCGCAAATAGCCCGGCAGACGTGTTCGTGACCGTCGATGGGGGCCGCCTGCACAGCGCGGTTGAAGCCGGGCTGTTCGCCCCCGTTGAGAGCGCCGTGCTGGAAGAGCGCGTGCCCGAGAAATACCAACATCCCGACAATCTGTGGTTTGGACTGACCAGCCGCGCGCGCGTGATTTTTTACAATGTCGACTCTGGCCTGCCCGAAGGTCTGGCCGATTATGAAGATCTGGCCGACCCGGCCTATGACGACATGCTCTGTATCCGCACCTCGTCAAATATCTACAACGTGTCGCTCATGGCTGAGATAATTGACGCGCTCGGCGAAGAAGCTGCCGAGGCTTGGGCCGCCGGCATGACCGAAAACCTTGCCCGCGCACCACAGGGCGGCGACACTGACCAGTTGCGCGCCTTGGCGGCTGGTGAATGCCAGATCGCGGTGTCGAATACCTATTACTGGGGGCGTCTGAAATCATCCTCGAACCCGGCCGACGTGGCCGTGGCCGATCAGCTGGCCTTCATCTTCCCGAACCAAGACAATCGCGGCACGCATGTGAACATTTCGGGCGCAGGTGTTCTGGCAAATGCGCCAAACCGCGACAACGCAATCGCGTTCATCGAGTTCCTTGTTTCCGATCAGGCGCAGAAGATCCTCGCCGACGGCAATAACGAATACCCGGTTGTCGAGGGTGTCGAGATTGAAGGTCCGATCCGCGACTTTACCGAGTTCAAGGCAAGCGATGTGAACGTGGCGGTCTATGGCATCAACGCCAGCGCGGCGACCGCGGTGTTCGACCGTGCGGGCATGCCATAAGCTGCTTTAGCCTAACTTTGCGAAGGGCCGGTAAAACGACCGGCCCTTTTGCTTTATTCGGGTTCAATCGCCAGAACGATCTTGCCAATATGTTCGGAACTTTCCATGCGGGCATGCGCGCCCGCCGCGTCTGACAGCGGGTATTCGCTGTCCATGACCGGGGCCAGACGCCCAGTGGCGATCATGGGCCACACCTTGGCCTCCAGCTCTGCGGCGATTGCGGCTTTCACCGCATCCGATTGCGGACGCAGGGTCGAGCCTGTGATCGTCAACCGCCGCACCATCAGGGGCGCGAAATTGACCGCCACCTTGGGGCCTTGCAGAAAGGCGATCTGCACCAGCCGCCCGTCTTCGGCCAAGGCTTTCAGGTTGCGTGGCAGGTAATCGCCGCCCACCATGTCCAGGATCAGGTTCGCACCGCCAACATCGCGCAGGACCGAGACGAAATCCTCGTCGCGGTAATTGATCGCGCGCTCGGCCCCGAGCCGCGTGCAGGCAGCGCATTTGTCGACCGACCCGGCAGTAGCAAAAACCCGCGCGCCAAAAGCATTGGCCAACTGGATCGCGGTTGTCCCGATACCGGATGACCCGCCATGCACCAAGAACCGCTCGCCCGCCTTCAAGCCACCGCGCATGAATACGTTGGACCAGACGGTGAAAAACGTCTCTGGCAGGCAGGCCGCTTCACGCAGGCCCATACCCGCAGGCACGGGCAAGACCTGCCCTGCATCGGTCGCGGCATGTTCGGCATAAGACCCGCCGGGAAACAGCGCGCAGACCCGGTCGCCTACCTTCCAGCGCGCCACGCCCGCGCCGACGGCGGCAATCACGCCAGAGCCTTCCAGACCCGGCAGGTCGCTTGCGCCGGGGGGCGGGTCATAGGCACCCGCGCGTTGCAAGGCGTCGGGGCGGTTTACCCCCGCATAGGCCATGCGCACCACCACCTGCCCGGCACCCGGCACCGGCACCGGGCGCTCCACCTCGCGCAGCACCTCTGGCCCGCCGGGCTTGGCAATCTCGATGGCGCGCATCGTATGTGGCAGATCCATCCCTGCTTCCTCCCATGTCATCCTTGCCCAAATATCCTGAGGTGAATGGTCCCTCAGGTGCCAGAGGGGCAAAGCCCTTTAGCGATCACCAGCGGGACAAAGCCCCTTAAACAGCGCCAACAGTTTTGCGCGCCGCCGCGACACTGGCATGACCTGAAAGCGCGTAATCCCAATACAAATCGCGCGCGCGCAAACCTATGCGGGACGTGCCCATTTCACGGTCTTTGTAACGCGCGACGGGCATGACCTTGGCAATGTTGCCCGTCACGAAAATCTCGTCCGCCGTGTCAAAATCGTCCAAGGTCAAGCTGGTCTCGACCACCTCGACTCCGTCGGCGCGCAGCAATCCGATGATCCGTTGGCGCGTGATGCCGTTCAGGAACATGCCGTTCGGCACCGGCGTGAACACCACGCCGTCACGCACCATGAACACGTTGGTCGACGCGGTTTCGGCAACGAACCCGTCCACATCCAGCGACAAGGCGTTGGAAAAGCCACGCTTGCGGGCATCGGCCATGATGCGGGCGTTGTTGGCGTAAAGCGCACCTGCCTTCGCCTCTGTCACCGCCATGTCGGGGCGCGGGCGGCAGAAGGGCGACACGGTCAGTGAAAAGCCGCCGGGGCTTGGCATGTCCAAGGCTTCGATGCAGATGGAAAAGCCGGTATTCTCCGGCACCACATCAATAATGCCGGGGGCGGAGTCGCGCGACCACATCATCGGGCGCAAATACAGCGCGCGGTCCTTGCCGAAGCGCGCGCAGCCTTCTTCCATCAGCCCTTGAACGGTGGCGGCATCGACCGGGGGGATCATCCCCATGGCTTCGGCAGAGCGGATGATACGGGCCGAATGCAAATCCAGATCTGGCCGCGCACCGTCGAATTGACGCGCGCCGTCAAAAACCGTGCTGCCCAGCCATGCGGCGTGGTCAGATGCCGTGATGATGGGTGCCGCCCCTTCGTGCCACGCGCCTTCATACCAGGTGAGTATCTCTTTGCCGACCGCCATCGCGCCTGCCCCGTCTTACTTTTTCAGGTTTGCGCAACCTGCGGTGCAAACGCGCCTGCGTCAACCCTAGGCTTTGCGCGGCATGTAGCCCGGAAGGTCACGGCGCGCATTGGCGTTTGGCGCTTTGATACAGGACAACACTGCGTTTGGCCCGGCAAAGAGCGCGCTCAGAACCGGGTTCTTGCGCACAGCCCCTTTCACCCGCTCGACCTGCATGACCCCGTCAATCCGGCGGTCCAGAAAGGCCCATGTCGCCTCTGCGCCCGCGCTGTCATCGCCCAGCCAGAACAGAACCGTAGCGGAATACACGCCCGCCAAAGTGGCCCGCTTGGTATACCAATTGTAATCGGTGGCGCTATCGCCCAAGGCGGTCCAAATCGCATCTGCCGTGCCCCAGATGGCGCGCACACCTTCGGCGGCGTAAAGCGGCAGCGCGAACAGCGTGGTGCCGCGCCGCACCAATTCGCGGTCTTCTGCTGCCTCAAGCCTCAGCCGCACCGCGAGCGCGATGCGCTCGCGAATGCGCATCTGCGAAAGATCATGATCGGCCAGCGCTTTCAACATCAACGCATCACCCCGCGCGTGATAGGCCAGCGCCATGTCCACGCCCCCGCGCGGGAACACGGCTTTCGCCGCCGCCATTTCCACCCCGCAATCGGCGGCGGCGGCCCGCAAGGCTGCATCGCCCCAGCCATCGAACGGCACATGGATCAGGGCCGCATCCAGAAGTTTCTCGGTCAGGTCGGTCATGGAACATCCTCCATTCTGGTCATGCGGCTGGACATAGCGCCAAGGCTCTGCTATGCGACCGCTTCCTGCGTTTTATGCAACTCTAACTTGGAAAGGTGGTGAAAACCACATGCAGGTATCGGTTCGTGACAACAATGTCGATCAGGCCCTTCGTGCGCTGAAAAAGAAACTCCAGCGTGAAGGTGTGTTTCGCGAAATGAAGCTCAAGCAGCATTTCGAGAAACCGTCCGAGAAGAAAGCCCGCGAAAAGGCCGAAGCAATTCGGCGCGCGCGCAAGCTGGCACGCAAGAAATTGCAGCGCGAGAACGGACTCTGAGGTTCGACAGGACCGAACGCGAGGCTTGTTCCTTGCACACGTGAACGAACCCCCGAAGGCTTGCCCTACGGGGGTTTTTTTCACGAAAGATCATTTGGGCATGTATCATGTCGCGCAAGAAAAACTCGCAAATCCTAGGTGTTGACGTCGACGACATTGGCAGAAGCGACATTCATCGAGGGCGCAAGCTAGCAAAGTGCTCTTCGAGCCTGAAGTACAACCTCTCGATTGCGGGTTTTCCCAGTTCACCCTGAGATTGTCATGCCTTATGCGAAGGGACAACGAATTAGCAATTTACATAGGGTGAAAAAAGTTCATGCTATTATCGCATTAACCCCGCTCTCTGGCTTTGATGCCACAACCACAGGACACTGAATAAATGACCGTTACCGTAACAGCCACCCTTGTCGTGGGCGAAACCGTCACAGACACGGATCCCGCCGATGCCTTTTTCTACGATTTGTTCAGCGCGACAACGGCTGGCCCACAGATCGCGCCAGGGTCAGCTGCCCCTATTCCGGGTTTCGGACAGTTTCAGGACGGAGTTACAATTGGCGCTACGCTGAATGGCCTCGAGGGGACGGCGACGGCTTTTGCTAGCTTATTGCTGTTGGAGAACCAGTCAGATATCAACCTTTCGGATGAAGTAATTTCGATAGTTTTCTCGTTCGAACAGCCCGACGGTAGCCAACTCGTCGTAAATGCGTCTTTCACGAATGGCGATGGTCCTACCCTTCAGGAATTCATCAATGGCTATACGTTGGAAGACCTGCTGACGAGCGCAGACACCGTGAACGGTGAGCCTTACACCTTCGACCCGGACACGGGCGGCGAAACGGATGGGACGGATGGTCCCGATGATCTGACAGGCGACGATGGCGACAACCTTATCCAAGGCGGCGCAGGAAATGATACGATTTCCGGCGGTGCCGGTGATGACACGCTGCGTGGCGGTGGCGGCGCAGATGAAATCTTCGGTGGTGCAGGGAATGACTTCCTGTTCGGCGGCCGCGGGCAAGACACCGTCGATGGTGGCATCGGTTCCGACACGATAGCCGGCGGATTTGGCGCTGACTTGCTTATTGGTGGGGGCGGAAACGACATCCTGCGTGGGCAAGCTGGTGCCGATACGCTGTCCGGTGGCGCTGGGCGTGACACTCTGCTGGGTGGTGCCGGCGCAGATGACATGGATGGCGGCGATGGAAATGATCGGCTTATCGGCGGGCGCGGCAACGATACCGCAACTGGGGGCGCGGGTTCCGATACATTCGTCTTCCTGAGCGGTCATCTGGTTGACGGCCAGATCGATACCATCACGGATTTCGAAATCGGTGTCGACAAACTGCGGATTGCCGGAATCGATTTTGAGGATCTGATCATAACCGACGGTGCAAGCGGTGCAGAAATCGCAATCGGGGATTACAGCATTGTTCTCGAAGGCGTGGCGGCAGCAGACTTGGGAACGTCAGATTTCCTCTGAGCTTTGTCTAGATCAAGCCGTTAGGCATACTTGATGCGTATCGAAGCTTCGGGCATTTTTTGCCCGAAGCCACCATTGGCCAAGTTACTCTGTGCTCTGCACCTTTTATCCTTCGTGACAACAGGACAAACAGCTCTTTCAATGGTTTCGGATTAGAATATCGTTTTGGCATTCTGAATCTGGAGAAATCCAGAAGCAGAATTGCATTCTTTTCATAATGTGGGGCGCTCTTGAGTATCCGTCTTGATCAAGAGGTTTTTGGCACCCAGACGCGGTCTGCTTTGACCAAGGCGTTTGCGGTTTCGATGAGCTTGCGCATGATCGC